>NZ_NJGF01000004.1:0-238821 GCF_002209985.1 Bacillus sp. K2I17 | reverse complement strand
TACGCGGCCTTGTTCATCTGGTATTGGATCATCGAATGTTGTATCAAGGTGATACCATTTGTTTTCGATTTTCACTAAATTCCAAGCATGAGGCTGACCGTCTCCAGTTCCTACTACAAAATGATTCTCAACTCCAGCTTCTTTTAATAATTGATAGGTTAATAGTGCGTAACCTTGGCAAACTGCAGAACGATTTACGAGTGCTTCATATGCTGTGTAAGCTTTATAAGACGTATCATAAGAAATATGCTTTACGACATAATCATGAATCGCCTTCACTTTTTCGTGATCATCCATTCCAACTTGCGTAATAGAAGAAACAATTGCCTTTGCTTGCTTCATTACATATTCCGTTTGTTCTTTCGTTTCACGATATGTAATCTTTAACGTAAACGTATAATTTCCAGGTGATCCAGAAATTCCATATGAAACATTCGATCTATTATAATTTGTATACTCATTTTTACTTGCGACTTCTTTATAGGCATTGAAAAGTGTCTTCATTACTTCTTCCTGATTACCATTTTTCGTTTTATATGGAAGTGTAATATTCGTTTCGTACGCATTAATACGCTTTTGCACTTCATCTTTAAATACTGCTAATAATGCCGCATCTCCTGTATCTTGCACCGCGACTTCAGGCTTTTTATATTTCAAAGTATTATATAAAAACTGCGCATATTGTTCACGTTTTACAGTGCTATATGGCTCAAATTTCCCTTCGCCTGTACCAGAAGCAATCCCGTTTGATTGCACCGCACTAATTGCATTTTCACCCCAAAAACCGCTTGGAATATCGTTAAACGTATGCTTTTGTTTCGCAGAAAGATGGAAAGCGTTTGTAAGAATTTGTGCCATTTCTGCGCGGCTAACAGAATCTTTCGGTCTAAATCCACCGTTTGCATCACCTTTAAAAACCCCTAATTTCGTTAACGTTAAAACCTCTTCTGGGAACAATGTTGAACCTGAGCGAATATCTCGATACGGATTATTTAAAGTAGATCCATCTTTTAATACGTAACGAGCACCTTCATTACTGAACGTACCACCTTGCTTATTTGGTACTAACACACGATAAATTAAAGCTGCAACTTGTTCTCTCGTCGCAACATCTCCAAAACCAAATATTCCATTTCCATAACCAGAAATAATATTTTTACTCGCTAAATCTTTAATCGCTGGATACGACCAATGCGATGTAGGCACATCAGAAAAAATACCCGCCTCAGCAGCCTTCACATCACTGCCATTTGTATACAATAAAGCACCACCAATAAGTGATAATGATGTAATTGATTTTAATAGTTTTGTGTACATAATTCCTTCTCCCAATACGTTCTCTATTTTATATTTTGTCGAAAAATCTAAAAATATGACAAAATATATTATACAATTAAAAGGTTTTGAGGGATATATTGATTTTTAAAATATGCAAAAATTCATATTAATATATTTTTCCGTGTTAATATTATGTTGTTTTATTTATGAATATGTATAGGTAGTAACTCGTTATAACTCCCCTCATGGTAATCTCAAATTTTATATTGAAATTCTTTAAAATAATTCTTCTTTATTTCTCAATATAAGGAGTCTTGGATTTCCATTAACACTCCTGTAATATTATTAACAAAGAGTAAGGTAAGAGTTACTCTTTGCCATTTTAGAAGAGGTTCTGTTGGAGACAACAGAACCTTTTTTCATATAGAGGTAGTTTTATTAAATTTTTCACCACTAACTATAAAAAAACATCTTATAATCATGATGTAACAAATTGATGCATTTAGGGTAGATCAACTGCCAGTTACACTAGAACTTATTCTTTTCATTCTTATAGTAATCAGTGCTGTTGGCTATTTAATAAAAGAATACCGACTATCATAATCTAATTTATAAAACATGAATTCCTTCGAATAAAACTCAATATTATGTCCATAATGTTGATAGGCTGTATGCCAACATTCATTTAGTTTTCTCTGTATCTCCTTGTATTGAGCAGTTAGCCATTGCTAGCTGCTCTTTTATATGTAACCTTATTAGACAAGTTTTCATATAATGTAGTCATTCCTTTCTTATAAAGTGAAACTTTAATCAGCCCTCACCAATCGGGCTGCCCGCAAATAGTGGGATAAATTAAACTCGTCACTTGAATTATAAAAAAGTGCTTTACTTTACTGAAAGGTGGTTGCGGAAACAACCGACTTTTTATTTATGGCAAAATGAGATTTCTATTAAGATTCATTACAAAGTATGTTATTACTGGTACAATCTAGTATAATAAATACAGATCAAACATTGAAAGGAAATATGACAATGAAAAGATATTTTAACTTCATTTCACTTTTCTTAACTGTACTCGTAATAATTAATCTTACAAATATACATACAAAGTATCAATTCTTTATAGGTGCATCTATAGCATTATGTTTAACTATTATTTCTACAAATGAAATTATAAAATTCCTTGCTACTAGTAGCTTATTAGTTTACGCATTTGCCGCTTTTACTCTTTTAAGTATTGCTTGCTAACTTTCAATGTCGCTTTTATTAAAATAGCGTTTTTATGTAATTCTAATATTGAGGCACATACGACTTTTTTGTTTATGGGTTCTTACGTAATAGTAAGAACCCTTTTTTATTCCAATCACGATTTGTTCATTTTTTTGATACATTTATGGAACATTCATACGTTACGTGGGATAAATCCTTTTGACAGAATGAATAATGAGCTATATCTTTTTCTCAATGAATTTATGTATTTAGCATGATAAAATAATAGTTGGATGGGAGTCCAATACATATTATTAAAATTAAGATGGTTCAAGTCGCAGGAAGGCACCTTTGGGTGTCTTTTTTTGTGGAGAATCAGTTTAAAAACTAAAAGAACCTCAATAAATGAGGTTCAAAAAATCTACTATTTTAAATTACCTTCGTAAAAAGCAACTCCATTTTGAACATGTTTTAAATACCACGTAATCGTCCCACCACAAACATTTTCATTAAAACTATTAGCATATACTCCATTTGAGTAATAAAGAGTTCTTTTGAATTTACCATTAGAATACTCATAAGGAATTGAGCATGTTGCTTGCTTCGGAGAGCTCACAGCTTTTTGCGTATCAGCTGAAGCTGCCCCAATTCCTCCTGTTAATGCAATACCAGTTGCCAATAGCCCTACTACTAATTTCTTGAACATAATAAATCCCCCTTTAATAGTTTTTATAGCTTACAATTTAAATGTATCACTTCTGTAATTTATGTAAATATCTTGAATATGTAGAAATATTTATTTAATTTTTGGTAATATTAGGATTTTATTTTATCAAATGAAAAATAGAGGAGTTAGAAAATTATGTAACAATGCATAATAAATCAATCAGATATTATGATATACTCACAAAGAACTGATACAAAATTTCTTTAGATTGGAAAACTAAAGTCTTATCTACCTAACAGGAAGGCGCCTAATGGCGTCTTTTCTTTATTTTCAAAAGGACCTGCTCCATTCATTCTTTAAAACATAAAGTAAAGTGAACCCATTAAGATCCATGGAATGAACCCTAGTTTTACCCTCTTATCTAAAGGAGGCACTATTGTTATGGGATATGGTGGTAGTTGCGGCGAGGGCTGCGGTTTCGCTGGAGGATTTGCTTTATTAGTTGTATTATTTATTCTATTAATCATTATCGGATGCAGTTGTTTCTGCTAAAAAACTATTAGAAAAGGTACCTATACTATATATAGGTACCTTTTCTTTATGTGCCTTATTCATTATCTGGTTCCAAACTTTTATCACGATTGGATTTGTTTTTTTCATTTTTCGCATTCGTCATACCTCAAATATGAATCGATTTCAGACATGAGCTTTTAACTAAAAGAATTTGGGACCACTTTTTCCCACAAAGGAAATACCTTTTTGAAAACCTCTACTATAGAAGGATCAAATTGTGTACCAGATCCTTCTATAATACGTCTATAAGCTTCTTCAGGAGATAGAGCCGAACGATATGCTCTTGAAGAAGTCATTGCATCGAATGCATCTGCTATTGCAACAATTCTTGCGCATAATGGTATTTGATTTCCTTTTAGTTTTTGAGGATATCCCTTTCCATCCCATCTTTCATGATGAGAAAGAATTATGTCTTCACTACCTTTTATTAAAGATATATTTTTAAAAACTTCTAATCCTAATTGTGGGTGTTTCTTAATAATATTATATTCTTCTTCTGTAAGAGAAGATGCTTTCTTTAAAACTTCATCCGGAATGCCTATTTTCCCTATATCATGTAATAAACAAATAAAATGAAATTGTTTTAAAGAATTATCATCATATTCATTTGTTTCTTTAGCAAGAATAGTAGCATAATTGGCTACACGTTCACTATGCCCTTTAGTATATTGATCCTTTAATTCCATTATCCTCATTATCGATAAAGCTGTTTCTTTCATTTGTTTTTCATAGGATGCTTTAATTTTTTGTACTAAAAATTTTAATGAAAGAAATACAAAAAATGACGTAACAAAAATTGTTAGAAACAATAATATTAATGATATTGGATAGTTAATTTCAAAATAATAAATAGCAATTAAAAATCTACATATCATACAAATAGATACCGATAGAAGATAATGAATACTTAAAAATAAAGGTGCAGAAATTACTAAGAAGCACTCTAAATAAGGGATATGTAAAGAAGCACCTGGATTACGTATAAACATAAGATCGTATGCCAAAAGATAACTAATACTAACGCCAAGAAAAATATATTTTGTAAACATTTGTTTATTCATTTTTTGTAAACATTTACTATATAAAAAAAATGAAATGAAAATAAATAAAAATACGAGTTCAAATAAAAGCTTCTGTAGTGTAAAATCCTTTCTAAGAATAAAATGTTGATAAATATTATCAAACAAAAGAGTACTACAGGGAATAAATAGAAACATGTTTATCGGTTCTTTCGTTTCAATATTTTTAATCCCTTTAATCATTTTACACACCGCCAAACCTTTTTAATAAAAAAATAAGTTCATATAGATATTATTAATAATATCCAAGAATAGATAATAGTACAAAAAATACCCTTTCTCATAACCTATAAATGGGGTACCGCCATGATAGGAATGTATAAAAAGATAAATAGGGTTATAGAAAAAGAAAAAGGCGAATTCCTTTTGAAAGTAGGAATTCGCCTTTTTCTTGCTACCGATAATAAGATGTTATGTAAACCTAACTGTATAGAATATACAGTTAGGTTTACATTTGAAAATGAACAATAAAAAACAGTAGTGTATAAAATCACTACTGTTTTTTATTGTTTCTTATAAGTGAATTATTTGTATTCCTGTTTATATAATTTAAACGAATAAATAGCTCCAATAAAGAATACAAAAGCTTCAAATAATATAAAGATTTGACGGAAATTCTCAATATCTTTACCAACTAAAGAAATAAATATAGCATTCATTAGAATTTGAATAGTAAACATACGAGAAGTAATTTTTAAATAAATAGCATTTGTTCTTTCATATGGTTTACCAATTTTTTTGTAAATAATAATAAGTGCAATTACTGAACCCAAAAATAGAAGTGCTGTAAGTCCTACAACGATATTGAAATTGCCTGTACTTTCTAACATCCATTTATTTAATAGATCAATCATTATTATCTTCCTTTCCTACATACGAGAATATTTCGTTCTTCTTTTTCACTATAATAAAAAAAGAAAAAGGAAAACATCGAACTTTCTTACAAACATTCGTGTATTCTTACAATTTTGTCATTTTGTAAATGTATTCATCGCCTTGCCTTTCACTATTTTCTTTGGAAAACATAGTGAATTACAAATTTCAAACTTCTTTTAACTAAAATAATAAAAAAGTATATAGGATTATATTAATATTCAAAAAAACTATAACGAACAATCTAAAGTTTCTTATTCAAATACTTTAGACTCTCTTATCTCGGGGCATCATTCATGGCCTATCGACTTAATATTTGGAAGTATATACAAATACCCTAAACAAAAAATTAATTTGGGGTATTTGCTTTTCTTAGCTTGATAGCGATACCCTACTATTTAACATCAAAAAAACCTCGCTATTAATAACGAGGTTTTCCATCACGAAACTTTATCTTCAACCAGTATTCCCATGTGCATATTGAACGATGACATCTTTAATAAATTGAGAGGCTTCCTGATGATTGACCGAATTATGAGACACATTCAAAAATAACGTAAGAGCCGTGACAACACCAACTAAGGTAACACTTATTTTTTTCATTTTAATGCCTCCTTTTTAAAAACCTCTTCACTCGCTTTATGGCTAGAGAAGAAATAATAACTCGCTTTTTCAAAATTATGTTCTTTATGGAATAGAACCGCTAGTACTTCAGTATATTCTTTCACGTATTCCCAAAGCTTCTCTCTTTCGAAATATTCAATACCTTCTAATACAATTTCTTCTAGCTTTTCTCCATTTAATCCTTCATTTAGTCCATTTAAAATTTTAAAATGGTGTTGGTACTCTACCAATTCTAATTTATCGCAAATCTCCGTGCCTTTTCGAACAAGTACTGAAGCTAGTGAATTTTCGTCTAATTTAAAATGTTCTTTCCCCTTAATATATATCGCTTTATAGTTTTCAGGCATTTTTTCACAGACCTCATTTAAATGACTGATAGCTAACTCCGAAAGATTCTGTCCAGCATACATTAAACCTAAATTTTGTTTTACAACTAACATACCGTTTTCATTTTTAACCTTTTTAAAGATATCCATTGCCGAAATATAAAGTTCTTCAGCTAATTCCCATTCTTTCAAATGTGTACAAGCTAACGCCATTAGGTTGTTACAATAACCGATTTTCACTTCATACCCTTCATGTTTAGCAAATATTTCTTTTGCTTTTGTTGCTTGTTGGAAGGCCACAAAAGCCTGATAATAATGATATTGGAAAACAGCTTGGTTATAATAAAACTCTGCTTTTTCAATTTCATCTGGAATACTTTCAAGTAAATTTTCTGCCATTTCATAATGCTCTTTTGCTGCATTGTAATTACCAACTGCATTAGAGTAGATTGCTTTATAAAAATGATAATAATACGATAAAAAATCATCAGTTGGTTTACCCAAAGATTCAATTTGATCAAAACTATTTTTTGCTATACTCAAATTATCTATTAAATATTTATAACCAAAATCAAGTAACGAATAATACAGTAATAGATTTTGGTCTTCTTCAATATTATTTATAGAACTCTCAATTTCTTTTTTAAATTTATATGCATTCGCAACGTTTCTATTTCGAATTTCAATATACCAGGCATTTAACAGTTCAGTAACTTTGTTATTTACGGTAGTTTGAACATTCAATTTACATCCCCCTTTTCCAAAATTATCTATATACTCTTTTCCTCATACTACCATACAACATTACCTCGTGATATCTTCATAAACTTGAGATGATTTTTACAGAAAATTCAGAATTACATTCGTTTAACTAACATTTATTTAAACAATTAAATAATTGATTTTACACAAACGAAAAGATAATAATCTTAAAATCGCAATCTCGGCTGCACCCCATGCCTATCAAGCTAGTATTTTAAAATGTCCCCTAAACGAAAATTTTATTACTTTCCAGTTATCTATGAGAATTTAGTTCATTTTTTCATTTTGAGTAGTTTATTTTGGGTAGCATGATAGTGATGTGGTGCTATCCCTGTTAGTAGTAATTTTAATATCACTATGGATAAATTACTTTTAGAACTTTACTTCCAAGAACGAATTTTATGTAAATAATCAGTTAAAAATCCCCTTTTTTAATTGATTAAGTAATATTTTGAAAGAAAATTTAGTTATAACAGAAAGAATATTCAGTGTATTACCTCGACGCGCTGAATAAGTACATTAAAGTATGTTAAAAATTTAGCTTAAGGTGGGATTGTATATGACTGAAGATAAAAGACTGAAAAAGCCGGTGGTAAGTTTTATATTACTAACCAACATTATTTTTTGGCCACTTTTTCTGCTTGTAGGAATTACAAAGTTATTACATTTTCCAACTTGGATTTTTGATGTAATGCTCTGCATATCAGCTTGGTCTTCCACTTTTGCTTTTATATTTCTATTTAAAAGAATTTATCCTGGACAGAGTTTTATTCAATTTGTAAAAGATAGATTTAAAAATAAACTTAATTACTTTTGCTAAATATGAATATTTTTTAAAGAGGTAAAGTTAATATAGATCAACTAAATAACGCAAAGAAAATGTTTTATTTCATAAAAAAAGGCTCCATTGCTGGAGCACTCAAAAATAAAATAAGTAAATGAATTAAAACAAATAACAGACAATTTAACTATATAGATTAAACATAAATAAATCTATATATATTTAATATCACATATTAAAACCTGTTTATTGATGCTATAATAGGTTCACTCGATGATTGTTATATTTTTTTATGGTTTTTAAGCAATATGATACCTTCTTAACACCAAGTGTACAAGTAAAAGAAGACATCTTAATCGATGTCTTCTTTTCTTATACAATAACAACACAATAAAATTAAGTTGAGTCAAGCTGCAGGATGGTACCTTGATATGACAGTAAAGAATACATCATCACGGTATCAGCAAGCAAAAGTGTATTCTGCATTTCTAAAAACAGTAGATGGCAGATTGTGACCTGCTGAATCTGCTAAGAAAGAATATACAAGAACATCCTTAACATCATCTTTATTTCCACTAATGATGACATCAAGAAAATCTTCTATTTGGAATTCTGGCGTAAACAACACAATCTTAGTTGTTCTGTTTGGTTCTAAAGAAACAAAAGTACGAGAGATTTCAACTAACTCATTTTGAGTCGGGAAAGAAATGTTTCGACTTCTCTTAACAGTTACCGTTACATCACTAGTATGGCAGCGTGAATCATTGTTTAACATAATGTTGAGAGCAGTTGGAATAATCCCATTTTCAGAAACTGGAACTCGAAACACTCCCGTAGATTTATGAGCCATATAATCACATCCTTTCAAAATAAAATATACTTACAATATATTAGATGCAAAAAACGTTCATTTTGATAGGGACAAATTACTGATATGTGGTACATATGTGAAGAAATCAAATTGGCAATGGAAATAGACTTTAAACTAGACAAATAAAAGTTGATCGATATTGTTAAAAAACAAAAAAACTCTAACTAATTCGTCATGGCGATTTAGTTAGAGTTTTTTTGTTTGAAGTATTCACGAGTATCTACCCTTATCTTTTCAGGTAAAACAATATCAAGTTCTTTATCTAACCATGCAAGAGTCTTTTTACGAAGAAACTCACGCATGTGTTCTTCTGCTTCAAGCATTACTAAGTTAATTGTACAAGAAGAATTGCTAGGGTCACAAGAATTACAAGCGTCGTCTCGATATAGTAGACCATTCTGTACAATATTTTTACATTGAAAAATAGGTTTTGGGCCTTCGACGGCTTCTATTACATCCCAAAAAGAGATATCTTCTGGAGACTTAGCTAACCTATATCCCCCCTTTACACCTGGGACAGAATTCACAATGTCAGCTTTAGATAATTTACCGAAAACTTTTGAAAGAAATGTTTCAGAAAGTCCTTGAAACTCTGCCAAATCTTTTATTCCAACACTTTCCTTGGAAGGAGTATTAATTAAATAAACTAGGCAATGCAAGGCATATTCAACCCCAACACTATATTGCATATACAAATCACCTGCTTTTTATTTTAAGGGTTATCAAATTGTATCTTAGGACCATTTAGAATTTTAGTCAAATAAAAAAAGGCTCTTTTAGAATAGTATGTATTTCATTTGACAAAAATAATTTCAGAGCTTATATTAAAGACAATATCAATCGACGATTAATACGGTCGACAATTAAAACGTAAAAACTTTTAAAAAGGGGAAATACAAATGAACAAAACACTTATCATAAACGCACATCCGAAAGTGGATGATACATCATCAGTCAGCATTAAGGTTCTTAACCACTTTTTAGAATCTTATAAAGAATTAATTCCTAATAATGAAACGATTGAACAGATTAATTTATACGATGATGTAGTACCAATGATAGATAAAACTGTTTTAAGCGCATGGGAAAAGCAAGGAAATGGACAGAAGTTAACTGATGAAGAACAAAAAGTAACAGAGCTTATGTCCGAAATTTTACAACAATTTAAAAGTGCAAATACGTATGTTATCGTATTACCTTTGCACAACTTTAATATTCCATCAAAGTTAAAAGATTACATGGACAATATCATGATTGCACGTGAAACATTTAAATATACTGAAACTGGATCAGTGGGATTACTTAAAGATGGAAGAAGAATGCTTGTTATACAAGCAAGTGGAGGAATCTATACAAATGATGATTGGTATACAGAAGTGGAATACTCTCATAAATATTTAAAAGCAATGTTTAATTTCCTAGGTATTGAAGATTATCAAATCGTTCGTGCACAAGGAACAGCAGTACTAGATCCAAATGAAGTATTACAAAATGCGTATAAAGAAGTTGAAGAGGCGGCTTCTAGGTTGGCTAACAAATAAATTTTTTCACTGGAAGAATGATGGTTATAATTAAAGATCCCCTCCACCTTAAGGCAGAGGGGATCTTTTAATTTCTATTTCAAACTACCCGCAATCTCCGTAAAGATAACCCCAAGTGCATGTGCACCTGCATCTGGATAGCCTAAGCTTCTTTCACCAACTGTACCGGCGCGGCCCATGCGAGCTACGATTTCTTTCGTATACTCTGCTCCTTTAACCGCTGCTTCTGCTCCTTTTTCAAAGGCAATTTTCATATCTTCTTCGTTTGAAGCGCTAGCTAACCAAGAGTCTACACATGGAGCAAGTGCATCAACAAGTGTTTTGTCACCAACTACCGCTCCTCTACCGAATGATCTTTCTCCGATAGATTGTATGCCTTGCAGTGCTGCTTGCAACACTTCAGCGAATTCTTTCACTGTTAACTCACGCTTCTCGCCTGCTGCTTTACTAGCTGCGCGGAATGCCCCGCCCCAAATTGGACCAGATGCGCCGCCGCAATGTTCCATAATAATCATGGAACAACCGTCAAGGAATGATCCGATTGTTACGTTCTCTTGATCTACGATAGAATGCCACTCACGTTTTAATTGCTTAAATCCTTTTGCCACACTCATTCCGAAGTCACCGTCACCCGCATGTGTATCTAACTCACAGAACGGTACTTCATTTTTAATAATAATGTCGCTCATTTTATCAACGAGATAAATCATATTGTTTAATGTGATGACATTATTTTTAATAACAGCGTGCTCTTCTGCCGTTTCTATTTCAAATGAAACTTCCTTCTCTTCTGTCTCTTCAAGAACATTTACGTACTCTACACTTTCAACTGGTCCATCTACTTTAAATGCTGGTGTATTACATTCTTTTGATAGTAATGTTTTTAGCTCATCATCTAGTTTCATTACTGTTAAAGACATACCAGCCATATCGATACTCGTCATATAGTTTCCGACAAATACTCTATTAATTTTAATGTTTCTAGCAGCTAATTCTCTCGTCACTGCGTTGTTAAATAAGTAAAGTTCTTGTAGTGGTGTTCCGCCAAAACCGTTAACTAGAAGTGCGATTTCCTCGCCATCTTTTACTCCTAAATCTTTCATTAAATCATTTGTCATACGGTTAGCTAATTCATCAGCTGACATCGTTTTTTCACGCTTAATTCCTGGTTCACCGTGAATACCAACGCCGTATTCCATTTCATCTTCCGCAAGTGTGAAGGTAGGTGATCCGCTCGCTGGAACTGTACAAGACGTTAACGCTAAACCGATTGTACGCACGTTAGCCGCTGCTTTTTCTGCGACAGCTTTCACCGCTCCTAAATCCATACCTGCTTCCGCTGCTGCACCGGCAATTTTATGAACGAGAATAACGCCCGCAACGCCGCGTCGTCCTACTGTATATAGACTATCTTCTACTGCAATATCATCGTCTACTTTTACATAGTCAACTTCAATTCCATCTTCCGTCGCTAAATGCGCTCCGTTTTTGAAATTCATAATATCGCCGCTGTAATTTTTAATAATTAATAACGTACCTTTTTTACTCGCTGTCTCTTTAATTGCTTGATATACCTGAATTTGTGAAGGCGAAGCAAACACATCTCCGCACACTGCCGCATCTAACATTCCTTTTCCGACTAATCCTGCATGCGCTGGCTCATGACCACTACCGCCGCCACTAATTAACGTTACTTTATTTTCGTTCATTTCTTTCTTCTTAATTACTTTATATTTTTTCAAAAGCTCAAGCTCTGGATGAGCCATAACCATTCCGTTGCACATTTCCATTACTAATGTTTCTGGTTTGTTTATAATCTTTTTCATTGTGCTTCTCCCTCAATTCCTTTAATATATTGTGATATATTTGAAATCTTCTTCTTACTATCCATGTTAAAATGAAAGCGTTTTATAGTAAACGGACAAAATGGACAATCTGTCTAAAGACACCGCTCTCATTTATGGGTAGGATTTTCATATTACTAACATTCTAGGGATGATTGAGATGACCTCTTCTATAATTTCTAAAAAGATAATCGCGAATTCATTGAAGTATTTAATGGAAACAGAGTCGTTTCATAAAATATCAGTGAGCGATATTATGTTACACTGTCAAATGCGTAGGCAAACTTTTTATTATCATTTTAAAGATAAATTCGAACTATTAAGCTGGATTTATAGAGAAGAAACGAAAGAAAACATTATCGACTTTCTCGACTATGAAACGTGGGAAAATATTTTCGATTTATTATTTGATTACTTTTATGAAAATCAAAAATTTTACCGAAATGCTTTTAAAGTCATTGAGCAAAACTCGTTTAATCACTATTTATTTGAGCATACGAAAAACTTATATATGAAGATTATTGATGAACTATCTATGAGCTGTGGATTCAGCCTTTCTGATGAGACAAAAAATACGATTGCCTCCTTTTATAGTCACGGCTTCGTTGGAACGATAAAAGATTGGATTGAAAGCAAATGCGAAGTAGATCCGTCCATTATGTCTTCTCTTATGAAAAATATGATAAACAATCAATTACTACTATTACTGGAGCAATCGGCAAAGTAATTAAAGGGTGGCAAAAGCAATGAAAAAGATTATGAATGATGTACAAAATATCGTTCAAGATATGATGCATGGTTTTTATTTTGAACATAACGACAAAGTGAATTACGACGAAATAAATAACATCATTTATGTAAAAGATATCGAAAAACTGAAGCAAAACGTTGTCCTTATAAGCGGTGGTGGTAGCGGACATGAACCTGCTGATATCGGTTATGTAGGAAAAGGTATGCTTACGGCGGCAGTAAACGGAAGCATCTTCACTCCGCCTACAGTGGAACAAATTATCGCGGCAACTCGCCTCATGCCAAAAGACAAAAGTATTTTATTCATCATCAAAAACTTTAAAAATGACGTAGCAAACTTTATTGCGGCTGAACAAATTGCTAAAGAAGAAGGAAGAAAAATTGACCATATCATCGTAAATGACGACGTTTCAATTGAAGATGATGCTTCGTTTAATAAAAGAAGACGCGGCGTCGCTGGTACTGTTTTCGTTCAAAAAATACTTGGTGCGGCTGCTGAGAGCGGACATTCTTTAGAAGAACTAACAACACTTGGCCGTTCTATCACCGAAAACTTACACACATTAGGAGTCGCACTTTCACCTGCAAACGATCCAGTGAAAGGGAAAGCTTCATTCACATTAAACGACGATGAAGTTTTTTATGGCGTTGGTATCCATGGTGAAAAAGGATACCGTAAAGAAGCACTATCCTCTTCTGAAATATTAGCGATCGAACTAATGAACAAACTAAAAAGCATTTACCGCTGGAGAAAAGGCGACAACTTCGCTATTCTCATTAACGGATTAGGCGCAACCCCACTAATGGAACAATACATTTTCGCAAATGATATTCGCCGTTTATGTGAGCTGGAAGGTTTACAAATTACATTCGTAAAAGTTGGTACGCTCCTAACTTCTTTAGATATGAAAGGTGTTTCGCTCAGTTTGCTTAAGGTGGCGGATTTGGATTGGGTGAAGTGGTTGAAAGAAAGTACGGAAACTGCTAGTTGGTAATACAAATAGGATGGCTTCCATTGGCCATCCTATTTTTGTATGTAATTCAGCTATTAAAAAAATTCTGCCCTCAATATTACAGTAAATTTACATTAAAAATGTAAATCCTCATTTCCTTCGTATTTTCCTTTGCTAAGTCTTTTTCTTATGAATAATTCTGCAACAATTAAATTAGGTACCCACGCTAACCAAGCAATAATAGCGTAACTAAGTTCAAACCGCTCTATTCCAAATAGAACGATAAACAACGGTAGCCAAATTCTTAATGTAACTGCTCCAAAGGTTAAAGAATAATTTCTAATCATCCAATTCCGATGGTCTTTAATTTTTTTATTCTTAACTCTATGTAACGCTTGATATGCTGATGTTAGCCAAAGTACAGATAACAAACCGAAACCTAGCTTCGCTACCAATCCCCCCGTAGCATAAAAGGATAAATATAGTCCAGAAACGCCTCCTAATAATATACCAACCATATAGATTCTCCCAACTATTCGATGACGGTTGATATTCCTTTCTCTAAATTTAGTGGATAATGTAAAAGGACCAATTACTAATGCTACTATACTAGTTGTAATATGTATAAATAACATCATATACCAGAATTCACTTAATTTAGATCCAAACATAAGCTTCGCTTTTACAAGTCCTGTTTGAAATCCATCCATAATAAAATATTGGACAACAACATAACCAGATACTAAAAGAGCAAAAAAAGTAAATACAAACCAAATTTTCCTGTTCAAATTTTACTGCCTCCTTATTACATTAAGGAATTAGATTATACATTACTGTTCATTCTAGAGAAAAATAGAAAAGCCTTCTTCATACATAAAAACCCTCAAGTATATCGTTCTATACTTGAGGGTTTGCTCATCTATTTCTTCGCATCTCTCATTTTCTTACATCAATAGTTAGCTCATCTGTAATCTGCTCAAGATGGAAAAATTCTTTTATATAATGGATATGTGACCATTTCTCTTCTCCACCAATAATAAATAATTCTTGCGCATCATACATAAATGAAAAACTTGGATAGAAACTGTCAGCCTTTATTTCAATCTCATCATTACGATTACTGATAATCTTACAGTCTGCTGAATAGCTTAATAACGTATAGAGAGAATCTTGTGCTGATTGGAAGAAATACTAGAATCATTTTATAAACGAGATAGCACAAGAGCATAATCACCTCACTAAAGGATGACAGGTCTTCCAAATAAAGCTGGATGATAAATTAACATCGCACCTACAAATGAACACACTAAACAAAAAACAGCTTCGTATTTTATGACTAGAGAAGAGTTGGCATCAAGCTTTTTTTCCTCTCTTTTACATATCATTTTAAATAATACTTTATATAATACATACCCAATAATCGCCCCGAGGGTATTCGTAAATAAATCATCAATATCTGTAATTCTATTATTTAGTAATTGATTTAACTCAATTGCCAATGAAAAAAAGAATCCCGCACATACGGTGTTTTTCATTTTTCTAAACTGTGACCAAATAGTCGGTAATAAAAAACCGAACGGCATAAACAGTACAATGTTCAAAAGATACGTAGTACTACCTGCCGTATCAAATAGAGTCAAGTTAATTTGACTGACACGAATCCACTTTTCATATCTACTTATATCCCATACAGTCGCGATTTGAGTCACCTTATACACTAGCGAAAGGTAGAACAGAAAAACATATACCCATAAAAAATGCCGAATAGATATATTGTTTTTCACTTTAAAATAACATCCAATTTGAAACACAATACAAAAAATAATAGTAAAAAAATAAGTATACAAATAACTCATCAAAACTTCTGTATGCATGCAGAATCCCCTAACTTTACATTTTCATCTATAACTTTATCGTTTTTAATATCCTTCTTGATGTAACTCATTTATAGGATAGGAAAAACTTTTAAAATAAAAAGTGGGGTAAACATAAAATTTTTCTTAAATCTTCAGTTGGGTTTTATTATTACTCTTCTTAGGAATCCGCCATTGATAGCTAGGCAACAACATGCTTAAACCTAACAATATTATCATTTTTGCACGTAATCCTCGTAATACTTTAACCGATGAAGCATATATAAAATCATGTGAATCGTTTGTTCAGTTAACACATGAAATTAAGAAATATATGACGTACTATAATCACTCTTGCTATCAATAGAATTTAAAGAAAATGACTCCTGTTTGCATACAGAAATCATCTTTTTTAGGTTACCGATTTTTTTAGAATGTCCTTTACAAAGGGTACAGATCAAGAGCATCTTATTCCTATTCAAGGGGATCAACTATACCTTCTTCCCTTAAAATCACTAAAACCCATTTACAAATCTATAAAAGTAGATATAATATCCTTATGGAACCTTTATTAATTTATAAAGCATTGTCAAATGAAACAAGATGTCAAATTTTATCATGGTTGAAAAATCCAGAAAACCATTTCGATGAAAAACCTTATCTAGAACAAGACCTTAACTTTCAAGTTGGCGTATGTGTAGGAGATATCCAGCTTAAAACTGGCTTAGCCCAATCGGTTATTTCTAGTTATTTATTAACTATGAAAAAAGCAGGATTACTAGAGTCTGACCGAATTGGAAAATGGACCTACTATCGTCGAAATGAAAAAACAATACGAGAGTTTTCTGAATACGTCCAAAACGAATTATAAAATGAAAGCTAATAATTAATCAGCATACTAATTGATTATTAGCTTTCACACATTCTGCTTTTTTACAGGTATCCAATGACTTTTTTTATAAATTGCACTGCCTATAAAAGCAAGCAACATCGAAAGGAGAAATTTTTTTAACATATCATATCTAGTTATTTAGATATCTGTTATTGTATTTAGAATTACATACTCCTGATAATATTGGCATCCAATCATGCTTATAATAATGCTTCTTTGTTAATGAATTTACTTTCAAAATACTGATACGAATGGAGAGTTTAATAAATGAAAAAAGTAAATCCTTTACTTATTCTGACACTCGCAATAGGTGTGTTCGGAATTATTACTACCGAGATGGGTATTGTCGGCGTATTACCACAAATCACTGAAAAATTCGGAATTTCAACTACACAAGCTGGATTTTTAGTAAGTATATTTGCACTAGTTGTTGCTATTTCTGGTCCATTTTTAATTCTGCTCGTCTCTAGTATTAATCGCAAAATAATTTTATTAACAGCAATTTTCATATTTGTTATTTCAAATTTAATCTACGCTTATACAACGCAATTTGAAATCATGCTTATTTTTCGTATTTTACCGGCAGCGCTTCATCCACTCTTCTTTTCGATCGCTCTTGTAACAGCTGCTAAACTTGTCCCTCCAGAAAAGAGCGGTCAAGCAGTTACAAAAGTTTTCATGGGAATTACTGTTGGTTTCGCTTTAGGTGTACCACTAACCTCTTACCTTGCAGACCAATTTTCACTCGAAATGGCTTTCTTATTCGGAGCATTCGTTAACACTGTTGCATTCATTGGAATACTACTCCTACTTCCTTCTATGCCTGTTAAAGAAAAAATGTCTTTCGGCAAACAAATTCGTATACTCGGCAAACCAGGATTATGGTTAAATATTTTAACCGTCACATTCCTTTTTGCAGCCATGTTTTCCGTATACAGCTACTTCGCTGAGTACCTTGCAAAAGTAACTTCCATGAATGGATCTCTCATCAGTATCATGCTATTCATATTTGGTATAGTTATGATTTTAGGTAATCATTTATTTGGTGGTCTCCTGCAAAAAAGCATAATAAACACTGTAATATCATTCCCTATTCTATATTCTATTGTTTACATATTGGTTTATTATTTAGGTTCCTACCTTGTTCCAATGATTTTTATAGTATTCATTTGGGGAATCGTACATGCTGGTGGATTAATTGTTGGTCAAACATGGTTAATAAGTGAAGCTAAAGAAGCACCTGAATTTGGTAATAGTCTATTCGTTTCGTTCTCAAATCTCGGAATTACTTTAGGAACCACTATTGGAGGCTGGTTCATTTCAAACTTAGGTATTCACCAGCTTATTTGGAGCGGATTTATATTCACACTACTCTCATTTCTATTAATTATAATAAAACTAAAATTTTTCAATTCTAATAGCCAAGCTTCATTATCAAACTAGTACATTTTCAGTTCCAAATTCGATAAAAAACATTATAAATTCTTCTTATAAGATTTTATTAACTAAAAAGTATAATGCTCAAAGCCTTTAGCCATAATTACGACTAAAGGCTTTTTTGTATATAAAAATAATTCTAAAAGGAGCTAATTTTATGGAACATAATCAAAATGGAGTACTTGCTTTAATTGTTTTGTTTTTAGGATTAGTGTTTTTTGTTAGTGGAATGGTTTATCATTTATGGGGTTCTTTTTAATGGTATGATTGTAATCACTCATAAAGTGAAACTTTAATCAGTGGGGGTCTTACTGCCCATTAAAGCGGGATAAAAACCCTCAAGTATATCGTTCCTTTATTAATTTCAACGTTTAGACAGATACATAATTCCAAAACTAAAACGTTTATTGCAATTATCAATATGGAACATTTCCAAAAACAACTTAACATGGTAAAATAATATTCGGACGGGAGTCCAATATTATTAAAATTAAGATGGTTCAAGTCGGAGGAAGGCACCTTAGGGTGTCTTTTCTTTATTTTCAAAAGGACCTGCTCAATTATTGTGTAAAAAACATAAAGTAAGTTGAATCCATTAAAATACATGAGTGACCCCTTGTTTTCCCCTCTTATTAAAGGAGGAACTATTATGGGATTTGGTGGTAGTTGTAGTAGTGGTTGTGGCAGCGGCTTTGCTTTACTAGTTGTATTGTTTATTTTATTGATCATTGTTGGAGCTTCTTGCTTCTGCTAAAAAACTATCGGAAAAGACACTCTTATATGGGTGTCTTTTCTTTGTAATCAAAAGCTCTCTATAAAGGAAGGTTTTCACATCCAAATTAGTGATTTACACAGCACTTTATTCCTTCTCATCCCTCATACTGTAATACCCCAAATTAATAATAACCAAGAAATACCCACCCATAATTCCAGCAGCAAATGTCCACATGTACTCACGGTGTTCAATTTCATACATAATAATCGCACCGAGTATGGCCGCTGCAAATCGATTCATCATGCCGAGCATCGGTGCTTTTTCTTTTTTTACGATGCTATTTCCGAACTTTTCAATACGCCTTCCTAAAATCCAGGCGCAGTACATACTAACTAAAAGGCCGATGCTTATCCCTACAAACTGGGCTGAAAAAGGTGTCACCAACCATCCCAATAACATCACGCCTAGTAAACAATATATTTGTATGTTGAATGATCTTAATGCCATACGAATCATGTTATGCTCCTTATCTTTCCTATTAATCCCATCTTTCGGACTTCAAGCTTTCCGATATATCTTTTTTAAAATGGGGGAATTTGATTTTGCTCACCATTAAATAAGCGAGTAAGCATGTGCCCAACGCTACGGAAACTGGGTTATTTAGGAGGCATAAAATGAGGAGACACATTGCCGCAAATGGAATGGGCATTCCGATGAATGTTGGGAGTTTGCTTTGTTGCGTGTTAAATCTAGCAAGCCGCAGCATTCCGCAAATACTATAAGCGAGCGCACATATCATCCCAATAGACTGCAAATCTTTTAAAGCGACACTATATGCAAGAATAGATGGTGCCACACCGAAGGTCACTAAATCCGCAAATGAGTCTAACTCTCCGCCTATTTCCGAAACAGCATCTAGTTTCCGAGCGACCATACCATCAAACAGATCAAATACCATACCTGTAATAATGAACATAACTGCACCATGCATATCGTGAACGAAAACAGCGTGAATAGCCAAAAGCCCACACACAAAATTTGCTATCGTAATCATATTTGGTATGTAACTCATCACACGCTTCTCCTCCTTTCTGCTAATTGCCTCATCTTGCTTCCTACTCATTAGATTCAAGATCCTTCTGTTTTTCTTCCAATATCACTTTATTTATTTTCGTTAACGTATCAGTCATTTGCTGCAAAGCTTCAATATCAATTTTCGAGAAGTATTTCTCGATCAATACATCATCTAACTCAGACAATCGTTCGATATATTTACTACCGTTTGGGCCGAGCGTAAGGAAATACTCCCGTTTATTGTTCGGATTAACTTGCTTCGATATCATCTTCTGCTTTTCCAATTTCGATAAAACTTGGCTCACAGCACTTTTCGTTATATTAAACGTACTCGCAATGTTATTTGCTGTTGTGTTTTCATTTAAATTGATATGAAATAGCATGCTCTCTTGCTGCCCAGTAAGACCGAACTCATCCTTTAAATCTTGAAATAGTAAAATGTAGAGTTCCGTGTAGGCTCGATTCATTTCATTAATTACTTCTTTATATGATCTAGTCATAGCGTTCTTCCTCCAATTATGCGTTCTTTCATCTTATCTAATAGTTTAGTTCAATTAACTAAACTATATTATACCTTTATGTTTGTGTAAAGGGAAATATAGCTCCATCATTCACAATGAAAAAAAGAAGACATCAATTAAGATGTCTCCCTTTCATACTTAAGATTCCAAACTCTTACCATTCGTCTTAATTACTTCCTTATACCAATCGAAGCTTTTCTTCTTCGATCTTTTTAATGAACCTTTTCCTTCGTTATCTTTATCAACGTATATATATCCGTAACGTTTTTTCATTTCTCCAGTAGAAGCACTTACAAGGTCAATTGGGCCCCAGCTTGTATATCCGATAATATCTACTCCATCTTGGATCGCTTCGGACATTTCAATCATATGTTTTTGCAAGTAATCAATACGGTACTCATCATTCACTTCGTCTTCACCATTTAATTGATCGATTGCACCGAGACCGTTTTCAACGACAAATAACGGTTTTTGGTAACGATCGTACAGTTGGTTCGCTGTAATACGGAAGCCTTTCGGATCAATCGTCCATCCCCACTCTGATTTTTCAAGGTATGGATTTTCAACAGAACCGAATACATTTCCGCTCGTTATGCTTTTTAACACTTCTGGATCTGTACTTGTTGCTCGGCTTGCATAGTAGCTAAAGCCAATATAATCAACTGTATGCTCTTTTAAAATTTCCTCGTCTTCTTTTTCCATTTCAATTGTTACATTGTTATCTTTAAAGAAGCGTTTTGCGTATCCCGGATATGCTCCTCTTGCTTGTACATCAATGAAGAAGAATGATTCACGGTCTTGTTCCATCGCACGAAGAACGTCGTCTGGATTACATGTGTACGGATACGTTGCACCCGCAGCAAGCATACAACCAATTTTTGCATCTGAAATGATTTCATGACACGCTTTTACAGCTAACGCACTTGCAACAAGTTGGTGATGCGCTGCTTGATACTGAATTTGTTTTTTATTATCCCCTTCTATAAACGCTAGACCTGCTCCCATGAAAGGTAAATGTAAAAGCATATTAATTTCATTAAACGTCATCCAATATTTCACTTTATCTTTATATCTACTAAAAATCGTTTTTGCGTACGTCTCGAAGAAGTTTACAAGCTTTCTACTTCTCCAGCTTCCATACTTTTCTACTAAATGAACAGGTACATCGAAGTGAGCCATCGTAACAACTGGTTCAATACCGTGCTTTAACAGTTCATCAAACAAATTATCATAAAACTGTAATCCTGCTTCATTTGGCTTTTCATCTTCACCACTTGGGAAAATACGCGTCCACGCAATCGATACACGTAACGCTTTAAATCCCATTTCTGCAAACAACGCAATATCTTCTTTATAACGATGGTAAAAATCAATCGCTTCATGTGACGGGTAAAACTCTCCTTCTACTGGTGTAAAGGAATGAATATTTCCTTTCATAATATCCCAACGATTTTCACCAGTTGGTAATAGATCAACCGTCGTTAATCCTTTTCCGTCTTCTACATATGCGCCTTCAACTTGATTGGCTGCAGTTGCTCCACCCCATAAAAATCCTTTTGGAAAATTAACTTTAGACATATAGAAAAACTCCTTTATATAAGAATGAACGATGAAAGCTATTGTAAGTTTTAAAGAATACCTTTCTTCGTTTGAACCTGTATGAAATGTAACTACTATTTAACTCCTAACTTTAGTAAGGAATCTCCTGCTTGAATCTTTTCTATTTCCGTTTTTTTGATGCTATATTTATCATAATTTGTAACAACAACTGGTGTTGTCACAATGTAACCCGCCTTTTGAATTTCAGCTATATTAAACTCAATAAGTAATTGCCCTTTTTCTACTCTCACTCCTTGTTCAATACGAGAAGAGAAAAATTCGCCATTTAATTTCACAGTATCCATCCCAATATGGATTAAAATTTCAGCACCTGAATCCGCCGTAATTCCTACCGCATGATTCGTCGGGAACAGCGCAGAAATCGTACCTGAAACTGGTGAAAACAACTTTCCTTCTGAAGGCTCAATCGCAACTCCTTCACCTAACGCTCCTGATGCAAATGCAGCATCGTCAATGTTTTGAAGCGGCATAACGGCGCCATGGAAAGGACTAAAGATTATTTCATCATCGTTTGATGCAGCAATTTTATCAATTGTTTCAGCTGTTTCTGTAGATGTTTGCTTTTTCGTAAAACCAAATAAGTAAGTCAAAATAAAACCTACTATTAAAGAAACAACCATTGAAACAATTGCTCCCCAAAATCCAGCTGTAATCCCATCTTTCGGACTAATAAATGTAGGAAGCGTAAATATACCAAGTCCGCCTGTCATATAACTTTGTGTACCAAATACGCCAAGTATTGCGCCGCCAATTCCTCCAGCAATACAGCTCATAATAAACGGCTTTTTAAGAGGAAGTGTAATACCATAAATCGCTGGTTCTGTAACGCCGAAAATACCTGAAATAAAAGCTGGAATGCTAAGTGTTTTTAATTTCTTATCTTTCGTTTTCATCCAAACGCCAAGCACAGCACCAATTTGAGCAAATGAAGCAGCAAATATAAGTGCTAATATCGGATCAACACCGTTTACTGCTAAATTGTTATAGCCAATCGGAACAACGCCCCAATGAAGGCCAAATATGACAAGTACTTGCCAGAAAGCACCGAGTAAAGCACCCGCTACTAATGGGCTTGCATTATAAACCCAAAGCGTCGTCTGTCCTAAAAACTGCCCTGCCCACGTCGCAATTGGACCAATAACGAGAAATGTAACTGGTACAACGATTAATAATGTGAAGAATGGTAATAAAAATGTTTTCACAACATCTGGAATAACTTTCTTTAAAGAATGTTCTACTTTCGCTCCAAAATAAGCAGCGAGAATAATTGGAATAACAGATGATGCATAGTTCATTAAAATAACTGGTATCCCTAAAAACGTAATATGAATTGGTGATTCAAACATCGTTCCTGCAAATAGCGTATATAATGGCTCACTTGCTTTTAAACCGGATAAAGCCGGATAGACTAACGCTCCCCCAATTGCCATACCGATGAATGGTGATCCCCCGAATTTCTTACTTGCTGTATATCCTAAAAAGATCGGGAAGAAATAAAATAACGAATCGCCAACTGCATTTAATATTTGATACGTTCCTGACTGTGTACTTAACCAGCCTAACGCTACAAATAATGCATTAAATCCTTTAATCATCCCTGTTGCAGCTAACACCCCTAAAACAGGAGTGAAAATGCTAGAAAGAATATCTATAAGACTACTCTTTTTCTTCTCACTCGTAGTTTCTTCCTCAGCTTCTTGAAACCCTCCAGCAGCAATAACCGCTTTGTATACGTCAGATACATGGTTACCAATTACAACTTGATATTGCCCGCCGCTTTTCATAACAGTCACAACATCTTCCATACTTTTCAGTACTTCTGTATTTGCTTTCCCCTCATCTTTTAACTGAAATCGTAAGCGAGTTATACAATGTACAACGCTATGTATATTTTCTCTCCCGCCAACATTCTTCAGTATGTCTTTTGCTAATTTTTCATACTTCATAGTAACTTTCCCTCCCTACAATCATCCCATTTATTATTTTTATAAAAGAAAAAACCTAAACTAACCATAACGGCGCGATACATACGAATCACTCCATTACAAGTCAATTTAGGTTTTGCCTGCCAAACAGTAACAATCCCGTTTATTCAATTACATAATTCGTTGCGTTTCGTTACACGATGAATGTGCAACGTCAAGTACACCTTTTCATCTTTTGAAAGATGACTATTATGTGCTTTTCGTAAGTATGCTTCAATTTTTTCTGTACAACAATATGCCTCTTCATACTTACTTTTCACTTGCTCGTATAAAAAATCATCCTCAGCCGAGTTCAATTCCTTCTGCATTAAACGCTGCGCAAAATATCGTAAATGCGTTACAAACCGGCTATAATTAAATGAACTTTCATCTAAGCTCATCTTATAGTGGTACTTTACAACATTTAAAATATCTTGGACGATTTTCGTCATCGCTACCGTTTGTTGCATCGCCGGCTCTCCTTGCTGCGCATTAACGAAATGTAGTGCAATTGACCCTGCTTCATCTTCAGAAAGCCTAAACCCAGTCTCTTCTTCAATTATGTTCAAAGCTTGTAGACCAATTTCAAACTCTTTCTGATAAAACCTCTTAATCTCCCAAAGCAAAGTATTTTTGAGATCCATTCCTTCTTTATGCCGAGTTAAGGCGAAACTTAAGTGATCCGTTAATGTAAGATAAATATAATCACTTAAAGTCCCCGGCAAAACTGTCTTAGCAAACTGAATAATTCTCTCGGTAATCTCTAAATTTTCTACAGGAATTTCAGTTAGCAACCTAGCAAGTTTCTCTGATAATTCTTTTGTTTCTAGCACAAAGGTCTTTTCTATCTTAGATTCATCAATCGTATCGCCTATTTTTTTCTGAAATCCCAAACCTCTGCCCATCAGTACAACTTCTGTCTCAGTATCCTTCATCGTACAAACAACATTGTTATTTAAGATTTTATGGATTCTCATATTGTTCCGCCTTCTTCTTCTTAAAGTCACAAAAGGTAATAAAAAAACCTAAACTGATTCCAAAAGCCACACTACACCCGTAGCCTCTAGATCAATCTAGGTTTTGCCTGCCGAACAGTAACAATCCTTTTACTTATTAACTTACCTTTATTATACACAAAGAGTAAGCGGTTGCAATGATAAATTATTGAATATTTTTTTACAAAGAAAAACACTATCCGTTAATCAGCTATTGCTTACATTCATTACAAGACTAGTTATATACATCATTATATTTTACAATTACCGTAGATAACTTACATATTTCACCATGTTTATCATCCTGAATAATCAAACATAATCATTAATAAAATTCCATATAGACCCAGTAATGGTTAAAATGTTATAATGAAACTACCCTACATAGTTACTCATATTCAAACTGAGGAACTAGCGTCTTATTAAGCAATGCGCATAACTCAAATAAAAAAGACACTTTACAGTGTCTTTTTTATTTTTTTTCATAAGAATTATCTCTTTTATAAACAAAATCTACTCAACAACAAAGGAGAATATCGAATGGAGAATACTGTATCGAGAGAACTACGTAACATACGTATATGCCTTATCATCTTGATCATTGTCATTGCGTTTTGGGATCGTGAGAAAACTGTGGAAATCACTGACCACGGTAGCGATCCTATCGTAAACACCAGCAATATGACCCCAGTTGGCGATAATACATTTGCCTATAAAGACGAATCTAATCAAATTAAAATATTTAAATTTAACCCAGATACAAATGAAATAAAACTAATAAAAGAGTTTTATGCTAGCGAATATTAATTACATAAAGGCATCTTAAGGTGTCTTTTTTTATTTTCAAAAGGACCTGCTCACGTTTATGCGTCAAAACATAAAGTAAATAGAATCCGTTAAAAAACACGAGTGACCCTTTGTTTTCCCCTCTTATTAAAGGAGGAACTATTATGGGATTTGGTGGTAGTTGCGGCGGAAGCTGCGGTTTTTCTGGAGGATTTGCTTTACTAGTTGTATTATTTATTTTATTGATCATTGTTGGAGCTTCTTGCTTCTGCTAAAAAACTATTGGAAAAGACACTCTTATACGGGTGTCTTTTCTTTTTAAACTAAAATGTATGTGAAATGAAAACATAGTAAAAACGGGATACTTACTCAAATTGTTTTTCACCTTATAAATTATATCCAAAAAGTTGGATAGCTCCTTTTACTACTCATATTATTAATAAATAAAGCAATAACTACAATAACAAGGGAACCAACTAAAACCGGTGTTACTAAATAACTCCAACTGTATGCTCCTAAAATAACGACAATGGGATCAGCCCCTGCCGGAGGATGCGTTGTTCTTGTTAACATCATAATAGCAATCGACATACCAACTGCTAAAGCAATTGTCCAATATTCATTCCCAAACAAATGATATATTGATAGACCAATGAAAGTTGAGATCAAATGTCCTCCAATAATATTACGCGGCTGAGATAGCGGTGCATTCCAAACTCCAAACGCTAATACACAACTCGCTCCAAATGGAGCCATTAGTAATTCTGTAGAAGTTATACTCGTTAAATATGTTAAGGTGAGAATCGTTAAAAATCCCCCCAATAATCCCGTTAAAGAGTCCTTTATATTTACTTGTAATGGACTTCTTCCTTTCCCTTTCATTTTTGCAAAATATCGTACACTTATTGGTTGATCCTCTTTCTGCTTAGCTGCTGTTATATTACTCATCATTCTCCTCCTTTATTTACCAATAATTATATTCCGAACAAACTAACCAGTCAATATTAATTTTAGAGGTTATTTTAAAAATGCAGAAAAAAAGAATCAACTGTTATAAGTTGATTCCCTAAACTTCTTCAGACTTTCGAACCTGAAATTTTGCTACCTTTTTTCGGTTCCCACATATTTTCATAGAACACCATTTTCGCTTTCCACTTTTATCTATAAATAATAAAACACAGTCAGGGTTTGAACACCTTTTAAGAGAAATAAGCTCATTTGATGCTATTAACGTTAAAGCATCAAATGCAATTAACGATACAAGTACATCCTCAATTTTTCCAACTGGAATAGGTACTAAACTCTGTTCAATAACTTTATATGTAAATGGTGCCTTCTCAATTTGTTTTTCTAAATACGTAATAAAATCATCAGAAATTTCGTGCTGATCGGCAATTGCCTCAAACTGTTTTCTCAGTAATTCTCTTAGCTCTAGTATGCTAGATGTAACTTGATTCATTCGCTCTTGAATTCCTATAAGTGGTTTTTCGTCCGAAAAAGGAAGATTAACCTTTATTACATGTAGCCATTCTAATACATCTTCATCTGTTATTAATAAATCATAACGTTGTCCACGCCTAACTAACTCTGTATTCACTAAATCTAATGAGAGATTTCCAGATATAAGCGGGAATTGTTTTCTTTCCTGCATGTACTCATCACCTACTCTTTAAACAATCATATTCCAAATTAATACAGAAGTGCAACTTTTTTATAAACTACAAAGTATGAAGACCAAAGCCTTTAGCCATAATTATGACTAAAGGCTTTTTGTATATAACTTAAAAAGGAGCTGACTGTATGGAACATAATAAAAACGGAATGCTTGCTTTAATCGTTTTGTTTGTAGGACTAGCTTTTTTTGTTTTCGGTATGGTTTATCATTTATGGGGAACGGTTTAAAACAACTCTATCCCCACCTACAATTTGTGAATAGCCCTTGAAATAATCTCCTTACATACTACATGTTGTAAAATGATAATAAAGTTATTAAATTTTAAAGGCTCAAACAAGCATAACCCCGTTCTAAATTTAGGACGAGGTTATGCTTGTTTAATTTTTAAAGTAAAATATTTACTACACTAAAAAATATAATAATAAAGCCATTTAAAAATCTAAGTTTTATCCAACAATAGCTGCCGTTTGTTGAAAAGAAAAAATATTGCTTTTTGAAAAAATTTATAACATATATTTCTTTCTCTTTGTTCGATTTAACCTTATTTTTCTAACAATAAGGCTATAGTTTGACTTCCTCCGTTGCCAGTTTCACCAGAAACATCATCGTAAATTTCTTTTACAGTAAACCCTACAGCAGTTACCTCTTTGATGAATAATTCTTTTGTGAAGAATTGATACCAAATGTTGTAAGTTTCTATTTTATCATCGGTTACCACTGTTGTTTGTTCTAATGTTACTCTATCAGGATATTTGAGATTTCTACCGATAGCTAAATAGCAATCCTTTGACCAGAAACCACCATTTTCATTCATACTCCAATATTGTTCTTCCTTGAACTGATCAAATTTATTTTGAGAGAAAACATCCAATAACAACTTTCCACCATCCTTCAGACTGTTCCAAATGTTGAAAAGTAATTTACTACGATTTTCAGGCGCAAGAGCACCATAATCACAATATATCAATAGGGCCAAGTCATAGATATTTGAATCATTTAATTCCAAATAATTTTCATAGCGATATTCAATATCATAATCTAACTTTTTTACTTGTTCTTTAGCATAACGAATTGAGTTTTCAGAGAAGTCTATCCCTGTTACTGTATAACCTTTTCTAGCTAATCGCTCACTATAAAGACCTGGGCCACAACCTAAGTCTAGTACTTTTTGACAATATTTTTTGGGAGCTATTTGTTGGATAAATTCAATAGATTTATCAATAAACTGAAAACTCCTACTAGCTCCTTCAGTATCAGAGCTTAAATGAACCTCTAATAATTTTTTAGCAATATAAGGATCTTGCCAAAAAACATTATCAGTTTGTTCAAATCGTGAAGGTACCTGCAATTGATTTAATAAATTATTCATAAAAACTTCCTCCTAAAAATTTTTAAACACAAAAAAACCGCAGAGCTTTACTCTGCGGTTAAAAAAGAGAACAAGTCCGTAGAGTAAAAAAATCAAATGGGCATACCGAATAAACACATAAAAATGCGTATTTCAGTTTGCTTCAAATTGATTTATTTACTCTTTTCCAGTCATAACAAAGTTCACGAAAACCAAACTTCTGCTATGCCGAACCTCTTCACCTATCCTTTTAGTGTTTGTATAAATATAACAGACCATAAACTACGAGGTCAACTACTAGTTTAACCCATTATTCAAGGATATGGCCCGATTGTTGAGTAGAATGACTTGCATTTTTAAAAAGCTTTTTTCACTTTTTACATGTAGAGTTTTTTATGAATAGATACCTATTAAATAAAGAATGAGAAATGTATATTGAATTCTATAAAAATAGTGTTGTGCTACTCAAATTGGTCTTGTCTCAAAAACAGATGCTACCAGTTCATCGTCTATACTAAATTATCATTTGTAATGGAGAATACAAAAGAATTCCTTCCAATTGGAACTGTTATTACAATTTATGGACTAGAACAAAAGGTTATGATTTATGGAAGAAAACAACAACAATCTAACGAAAAAAAAATTTGGGATTATGTTGGTTGCCTTTACCCTTATGGTAACCTTTCAAAAGATTATAATGTTTTTTTTTGATTATATACAAATTGAAGAAATTCTATTTACTTGATATGAAAATGAAGAAGAACTTCCCTTACAAAAAGAACTCATATAAATGTTTAAAGAGGATGCACAGATAGATGCATCCTCTTTAATTTACCTTCCGTCCGAAAAATGTAAAAACAAAAACATCTTTTGTCCATTTTCCTTTCCCATACATATAAAATACAAGTCCACTAATACTAGTTAGTATAAGAAGCACTACGAAATATATCCAATTTTTGTTATTACTATTCTTTAAGCTATCTATAATTTGCTCCTTAGTATTTCCCATATAAACAAATTTTCCGTATCTACTAGGTAATTCTTTTATTACCTTTCCCTCTACTGATCCAAGTACAACTACATTTTCTTTATTTTCTACTGCTCTAAATGAATAAAAGCGTTTTTTTCCATCTGCTAACTTTGTAGTATTCGCCTGAATATCATTTATTCTTGTTGAAATGACATTCTGACTATTTAATTCCATAAATGGAGTTTCAAGAGACATATTTTCTTTATTTATTAATTTCAATTCTTTATTTCCAATATGTATTGGTTCATTATAAAAAGCTGTTACTTGGCCGTTACTCCATAACGAACGATTGGGTGCAGAAGTCTGTGTATAATATGTCGTTTTTTTCTTTTGAATTCGATTCACTACCGCATACCCATCAGCAAGTAGCGTTTCATCCCCTGTTACATGTTCAGAATATATCTCTCCCCTTACAAAGTATATACCGTTTTTAACCTCTTTATCGCTTGAAATCATCTGTACATCACCGAGTTCATTCCAGACTAAAAAACTATTTAAACTCTTATACCCATAAAAAACAAATACCATTAATAAAATTGTAAACAATGCCCCTATTTTAATTGTTGCCTTTTTATTCACTGGTTGTTATTCCCCCATATACTACGAATACTTCCATCTTAAAATTATAATTAGAAATATTATTCCTGTACATATATTAATCTTTTTTCCCTAAGCTAACTTTGTTACCTACTATTTAAGTAAACGTCAAGTAATGCTGAAGCTACACACTTATTTGTATTTTGCTCTTCCATTTCAGCCAATAATAAAGCCGGTGAAGCGGTAAGTTCTGTTTCCGCACCAGACACCTAAAATATATACAACACAACATCATATAATTCGTATATATGCAATATTACATAAAAATATTTACTATTACATGCTATACTAAAACAGGAGTCGACAATCGTTATTTTCTTCTTATTTTTAAAGCAATATGGATATACCTTCTTAAATCATTTGGATTGTACAAGTAAAAGAAGACATCTTACTAGATGTCTTCTTTTCTTATATTTTTATGAATTCCTTTGAGCAGATGCTCTCCAAGCACGAAAAGATGTTGGGTGTCCAGAATGAGCTCTTTGCTTTGCAGCAGCAACAGCTGGTTTTTCTTCAATAGTCGTTGGTTTCTCTTCCACAATCGCTGATTTTTCTTCAAGAGTAGTCACAGCAGTTTTTATTTTTTCCAACTGCTCTTTTAAAGCTTGCTGTTCAATCTTTAAATCCGTAAGTAATCGTAAAATCATTTCAGAATTGGCCATAAAGATCCTCCTTCCCCCAATACACAGAATAAAATACAATATGTCATCAGCATAATACCCGTGACAAAATAAGGTCGTCAATTCTTATAAAATCTAAGTATCTTTTATTTTTCAAAAGGACCTGCTCAAGTTTATCCGTAAAAACATAAAGTAAATTAAATCCATTAATTAAATGGTCTTTATGGAAGGAGGAGTTAATATGGGATATGGCGGTAGTTGTGGTGGAGGCTGTGGTTTCGGCGGCGGATTTGCTTTACTTGTTGTGCTCTTTATCTTATTAATCATCGTAGGAGCTAGTTGTTGGGGCGGCGGATTCGGCTGCTAAAGGAAGGCACTCTTGAGAGTGTCTTTTTTTCTTATAATAATTAATTCCTCCTCTAGCTGCACCGAGTTTACATATATAATCCGTCATAATACCCTTGAATTGATTACTACGTCTCCTTTATATGAATTTCCCTTAAACAACAGGGCTTTAGAGTCATGAATATAATACAGTAAGTTTAACCCCCTGTTGGTATTATTTGCCCAACTTGTAATAGGAAGCACCTTGTCCTCAAACAAAAAGAAATAGTATGCTTAAACTGTAAGAGTACACTTATTGTAAAGAAACTTTAATTACAGCGTCTCTTTTTTGATCTAATAGCTCCATCAATTCCACAAAATATAGATTTAAATACAAAAAAACACTCCTAGTGAGTGTTTTTTAATATTTAGGTCCCATATAATCATAACTTTGATCTAATGCCTTAAATAAGTCAATCGCACTTTTTAATTCTTGTTTGTCAGACTTTAATTCTTCCATTACTTGTGTTTTTCCATCTACTACTCTTTCAAACACTACAGCATCCATTCCTGTTTGTTTATCATGAAAAGTTTTTCCTCTATCCCATAATTGCATAGTATTTCCTTCAGGGTCTTTAACACTAAAAACTCCTTCTAAATCTTTATCACTCTTATAAGCAGCTCTGGCCATTTGATAATAACTCGAGTCTAAAACTTCATCATTTTTGCTCAAAACATTTCCCCTCCCAGAAGATTTAATATATTCTAAATATAGGATACCATTAATGGAGGGAATTGAATTGAGAAAAATCTTTTCCAGTTTGAGTATTATTTTTATATTAATCATTTTAGGAGGGTGTAACATGAATGATGATAAGAAAGAAGAAGAACAAAAAATAGTAAAAAAGGCCGAAGAAGTAACTATTAAATATTTCAAAGAAAAAGAGAATTTAGAAGTAGTCATTACAGGACATAAATTTGCCCCAAGTGATTTTCAAACCGTTTTTATAAACGGGCATATAAAAGATGATGAGAGTAAAACCTTTTCTGCAGATGTAGAATACGGTGGAGAAAAATATCATGTAAGTTCCATGTCTCATTCTAAAAATTTAGAACTTAAAAACTAACACTGTAGGCACTCATAAGAGCATAGCCATCAACTTAAGAAAATGAATAAAATAATGAATTAGGGCACCCTTTCATGCAGTACTGTATGAAAGGGTGTTTTAATTTATGGCTATAAACAATGACGCACCAATCGAGGAACTTATGTATTAAACAGGTATGATTCAACCAAAACGAAAATTTCAGGCACAGAATCTTCTATTACTCTGTGTATTTTTAGGACAAACAATCAGTTCTGAGTCTTTAGTTACTCTTTGCACAAAATTAAATGAAGCCACTGTTACTTGTATTTCAACCCAGGCACTCAATAAACATTTGAACGAGAAAGCCGCATGCTTTAATTTTGTCACTCAACAAAATCAGAAAACAATTACAATTAAACCGATTATATTTTTCTTCTGAAGAATTACACATTTTAAAATTGACATAACACTTCATGCACCATATACTGTTAACAACAGTATACTGTCATTAACAGTATAAATCCTAATTCATTCTAGGAGGTATATCCATGAAACATACAGGAAGACATACAGGTGCATTTCTTTTGTTATTTTTGGCAGAAGGTGATAACTATGGCGGGCAATTATTGCAAAAGTGCGAGGAAGAACTTCCCGTCAATCCAATCGATAGTGCCATTTTATATCGCACACTAAAAAAATTAGAAAATGAAGGCGCCATTGAATCTTATGTAAGTACAGATCATCAAGACAAGCCAAGAAAGATGTACAAAATTACGCCTGCCGGAAAAGAACAACTGGCAGATTTTCAGAAGGATATTGAAGAAAAAATGAAGAACTTATCCTTTTTCTTAGACAAATATGAGGACTTAAAGGAATCCAATCATGATTAACGCCGCGATTCTTTACACTTTAGCCATTATTCTTACGTGGATTTCTTTTATGAAGGACCGCACGAAGACGAAAAAAGCTCTAATGAAGTCGTGGAAAATGTTTCGCAATCTTCTACCTGCGATGCTCTCCATCATGCTTTTCGTTGGCTTATCGCTTTCTATATTAACGCCGTCTTTCATCTCTTCTATTATTGGGGAGCAATCAGGGTTTATCGGCATTGTTTATTCAGCAATACTCGGCTCCGTTGCACTTATTCCAAGCTTCGTCGTATTCCCACTTGGTAATACGTTAATCCAACACGGCGCAGGCCTTCCTCAAGTTGCGGCACTTATGTCTACACTCATGTCAGTAGGACTTACAACCTTACCGATGGAACAAAAGATATTCGGACGAAGCTTTGCTTACGCGCGTAATGCATCTGCATTACTCATGTCTCTGCTATTCTCCTATATCATTTGGGTGGTGATGGTATGAAGGAATTAAAAAGATATCGCTTCTTTTTCATTTTATTACTGGGGCTCTTTGTCTTAACCTTTATAAATCATTCTTTAGGATGGAGCGCATTACAATTAACAGGGAATAGCATTTTAGATATGTTGTTTCTCCTTCCTCCTGTCCTACTATTTGTAGGATTGCTTGATCAATGGGTGAAGAAAGAAACGCTCATGAAATATATGGGCGAAAATTCTGGCGTATACGGAATCTTATTCTCTCTCTTATTAGGCGGCATTGCGGCTGGTCCGCTCTACGTTGCCTTCCCAATTGCAGCACTACTCTTACAAAAAGGCGCAAGCATTCGGTACATCGTATTTTTCTTAGGCGTTTGGACAACTGCGAAATTGCCAATTCTCGTGTATGAATTCTCTTCATTTGGAGCTACTTTTACACTCATTCATATTTGCTTTGGGCTAGTATTCTTCTATATTATGGGGCTTATTTTTGAGAGGTTTTATGATCAGGGGCAGTTGCTTCGGTATGATGTTACGGAGGAAATGTAACATTAACAACATGTTACCCTTTTAACTACATCGGTGACGCCCCAGATCGATACATCATTGAAGTATCTTTAATTTCTACTACTTAAAAGGAGCTGTCCCACGAGTCATCTTTTGACCATGTGACACCTTCTTTTTATTTTAGAAACTTTACCATAACCTTAATTCGACACAGTATAATAAATGTATAATACAAAAATTTCCATATTCTTGTTTTGTAATATTTTTTGGAGGTGATTATCTTGAGTAAAAACATGAATTTACTTCTTCAAATAGGTATTGGAATTATCATTATGATCGCACCCATTATCATCATAGGAGTAATGTATGATGGATCGACAGCTATGGGCAATTTATTAGTTGCCGAATTTATAATGAGAATACTTTCCCTCATTATCGGCCTTTTAGTCATTAGCAAAGCTTTACATCGTTATTCCCAATAGTTATTCATCCTCAAAAAGGAAAGCCATTGAACATACCATATTTATACAAATAAACTAACGATTATATTGTGTCCTCCATTGAGATTACACCGACCATTCTTCTGTATTAAAATATCCAAAACAAATGTTACGAAAGAAATATAAAAAAGACACCTTTCCTAGAAAAGATGTCTTTTTTATTTGAACCTTAATTCTCGTTCTGTAAAACCCTCGCTGCCTCTACTCCCTTTTTCTCTTCTTTTAAGAATAGCGATACGATAAAAGCAACAACAATAAAGATTAACCCTAGTGCAAATGCACCTTGGAATCCTGATGTTAAACCGTTTAACTTCTCCACTGGATCCATTGGATTTGCGGAGCTTTCCATATACTGAGTTGTTCCTGAAGACATTTTTGAAATAAAGATAGCTGTACCAATTGCGCCAGCTACTTGTTGCAACGTATTAAACAACGCTGTTCCGTGCGGATATAAATCTGGTGTTAATTGATTTAAACCGTATGTTTGTGCTGTCATGACAAACATGAGTCCAACCATTAATACGCTATGCATAACAATAATTTGCACTATTGATGTATCAGGAGTAATGCCTTTAAATAAGAACATTGCTATCCCTACTAATACAATGCCGGGAACGATAATAACTTTCGGACTAAATTTATCAAATAGTTTACCTGCGATTGGTCCCATGATGGCACTAATAACACTTCCCGGAAGCATGATGATTCCTGATTTAAAAGCTGTAACGAGTAAAACTGTTTGCAGGAACATCGGTAATAAAGTCATCGTTGAAAATAACGACATCATCACAATGACGATCAATCCAACTGATATTGTAAACATCGGAACTTTAAATGCTCGTAATTCTAAAATTGGATTCTCAATTTTTAATTGTCGAACGACAAAAATACATAATGAGATAAGCCCAACAATTAAAGTGCCATACACTTTCACATCGGACCATCCTAAATCACCTGATGCACTAAAGCTATACACAAACCCGCCAAATCCTAATGTTGATAAAAGGATAGATGGATAATCTACTTTTGGCCTTGTTAACTCTGAAACATTTTGAATGTACTTCATCCCAATCATAATTGAAATGATCACGACAGGAATAACAATATAGAATAACCAGCGCCAATTTAGGGAGTCGACGATTACTCCAGATAATGTAGGACCAATTGCTGGAGCTGCCATCATCACAAGTGCGATTAATCCCATTGTGGCACCACGTTTTTCAGGCGGACAAATAATTAAAATCGTATTCATTAATAACGGTGAAATTAATCCTGTCGCTACTGCTTGGACGATACGGCCAACTAATAAAACGGAAAATGTCGGCGCAAATCCCGCAATTAATGTACCAGCTAAAAACGTTACCATAGCGATTAAAAACATTTGTCTCGTTGTGAGCCATTGCTGAAGTAATGCTGTAATTGGGACTAAAACACCAACTACTAACATGTAAGCTGTAGAAAGCCATTGAATCGTTGAAGCTGTTACACCAAATTCTTTCATTAATACTGTTAACGCATTACCAAGTAACGTTTCGTTTAATAATGCAACCATTGCCCCTAAAAGTAATGCAATTAAAATGGGGGTATGTTTCAAATTAGAAGTATCAACTTTGCCACTTGCTGGGCTCTTAGTTGTCATATTCATTTACAAATTCTCCTCCTATTTCTTACTAAAAAAATTTAAATACACCGGAACACATGTAATATAATATACATATGTAGATTAAAAAGGGAGAATCAATTTTCAGCCATTGTATATTTAATCTACAAAAAAGGAGAATTGTAGATGAATGATAATGAAAAACAACTTGATTTACGTATTAGACGTACACATAAATTACTATGGGATTCCTTATTTGAATTAATGACGCAATCAAAACAGAAATATAGTACCATCACGATTAACCAAATTTGTGATCGTGCAATGGTACACCGAACAACCTTTTATAAACACTTTGAAGATAAAGATGCTTTATTAGCATTTGGATTTAAACGATACAGCAAGATGATTGCGGGAATACCGGTTTCAGATCGATTAAGTAAACCATTTCAAGTAATGGAACAATTTCTACACCATGAAGAAATCGGTAAAATATTAGAGACGCAAATGTCTGATGAACAATTTCTTAGCCGGACACAATATTTAAGTCACGAAACGAGAAAACAAGAAATAGAAGCGTTAAATCAACTTTGTAAAAATCATACGATGCCAAATGATTTAATCATTGAATTTTATTCAGGGGCAATCACCTCATTAAGTGCGTGGTGGTTTAAAAATGAAAGAAGCGTTTCTGCGGCTGAAATGGACAGGTATCTCCACCAACTTATTAACCGGGAGATTTTTCAATTTGAAGAGGAATAAGACTACACCTTTTCAATCATGCAATCAAATTGACCACAAAATAGGAATATGATATATTTTCCGTAGAATACTATATAAGTATGACATCAAATAAAATGGCATATAATAAAAAGAAGAGATGCGCTCACATCTCTTCCCTAACTGCTACCGCTTAGGGTGGTGGTTATTATAAGCTATTTCTTTTTGCGGAACCCACCCTTTTGCTTGTGACGGCGCGGAGTGGGTTTTTTGTTGTCCTTATCCAGAAGTTGCTTCCGCAAAAAATACGCTGACACTTCGCGCACAGTCGCTTTCAGAAACCCTTTTACAAGATCAATCAAAAACTCCATATTATCACCTCCTTTCCTTCCGAATAGAAAGAAGGGATAACCATCCACCCTCACAATATGCAGTTACATATATTTTATCAAATGATTGTAAAGATATTATGTAAACAAAACAAATGAAATTTTACATAGAAAAAAGCCCTTCTAAACCGGGCTTTTCTATCACCATTATTTAGCGATTTTCTTCAAATTCGAACTTTCTATAAGTGAAAGCATATCTATCTTTTATTAAGATGGACCATAACCAATAAGATGAGCAATTATAACTGCTATTAAACCGATTGAGTATTCAATTAGAATTAAAGGAAGAATCCACCTTGCCCACCTTGTCCATGAAATTCCTGCAATTGCTAATCCAGCCATTAGCGTACCACCTGTCGGAAAAATAATATTTCCAATACCATCCGCGAATGAAAAGGATAATACGGCTGTTTGGCGTGTAATGTCCAATAAATCTGCAAGTGGTGCCATGATAGGCATTGTCAACATCGCATGGCCACTACCTGATGCTAAAATAAAATGAATCGCTACTTGGAAGTTGTACATTCCAACAACACTTAAAAAAGGAGATACATGTTTCATTTCTTCCGATACTTGATACAGTAGTGGGTCTATAATATGCCCTTGATTCAATACAACTAAAATAGCGCGTGATACACCAATGATTAAAGCTCCCCCGATTAAAGATGCCGAGCCTTGTGTAAAAGATTCTACAGTATCATCAAGAGATATCTTGCCGAGGATTGCAATGATTATAGTTAAAATAATAAATAAGGCTGCAATTTCTTTTATATACCACTCGTACTTAATAACACCAAATACAAGAATAATATAATTGATTAAAAAGGCCGTTAATATCCATTTATGTCTTTTTGTTAACTCTACTTTCGCTGTTAGTAAGCTGTCTTGCTTATTTGTATCGAATTTTCCGTAAATTCCGCTTGCAGGATCCCTCTTTACTTTCATAGCATGACGATAGACGAATGTAACAGCAATTACATATATGACTACGAATAAAACGAGGCGGAACCCCATCCCCGAATACATAGGAAGACCCGCTATCCCTTGCGCAAGCCCAACTGTAAACGGATTCATAATTGCCGTTGTAAATCCGACGGACGCTCCTACTAGTACCATCGCAGTTCCTGTTATCGTATCAAATCCAACCGCAAGAGCTAGCGGAATAAATAGAGGTACATACACTAAAGCTTCCTCAGCCATTCCCATTAATGACCCGCCAAGTGCAAAGAACAGCATGATAATAGGGATCATTAACTTTTCACGGTTAGCAAGTTTTTTTGCCATCGTTGAAACAAGAGCCTCAACTGTGCCGGATGCCTTTAATACACCAAAAAACCCTCCGATAATAAGAATAAAAAAGATAATATTAGCAGCTTCTACCATCCCTGTAGGAATAGATTTTACCGTATCAAAAAATCCAAGTGGCGTTGATTCAATCCATTTAAATGAATTGGGATCTACTGTTGTATACCCATTTTTTTCAATCTGTTCATATTTTCCGGCCGGCAATATATGTGTAATAACAGCCGCAATAACTAACAAGACAAGTAGCATTGCAAATACGTTTATTTTCCATTCTTTTTTTTCCTTTTTTTCTTCTGGCTCGAATGAAACTGCCTTTTCTGATACTTGACTCATATACCAATCCCCTTTGCAATAAAGTGAAACTTTAATCATTAGGGGTGTTCTTCCCCCAATGATTATTACTTTTACGGGCAGCCAGCAGTCTGGTTTCCCCACTACCATGACGTACCAAGCTATCCACCAATTCTTTTATTTATAACACGCTATGATTTAACTACCTTTTTACTAATTTCATTTACAAATTGGTTAAATAAACGTTGCTGTAGAGCATCCTTTTCCGACATCATTTCTGGATGCCATTGAACCGCTGCTACATAACGATGAGCCTTCGATTCAATAGCCTCTATTACACCATCAAAGGACCATGCGCTCGCCTCAAAATCTTTCCCTAATGTTTTCACTGCTTGATGGTGAAAAGAATTAACCATTAAAGTTTTTTGGCCAATAGCCTCATAAATTTTCCCCTCTTCCAGAAGATCTACAGAATGAGAGCCTTGCCATTTACGGAACTGTTCTCGAACATGGAAATATTCTGGCCCCATCTCGTGCTCTAAGTCTTGATAAAGAGATCCACCAGCTGCAACATTTAACACCTGTAACCCTCGGCAAATTCCTAGAATAGGAATATCTTTTTCTAAAGCCTGCTTTGCCAGATTTAATTCAAAATTATCTCGTTCTTCCTCTACAGTACCTATATATGATTTTGGAATATCACCGTAATAAACTGGATTGATGTCCGCGCCACCAGCCAATAACAATCCATCTAATTGATTAAGTGTGGACTCAATTTGATCAACTTCCTCAATTGGAAGTAGAACAACCGTTGCACCTGCTCGTTGAAGTGAACGAATGTAGTCGTAAGAAAAGATAGCCATATCTTGACCTGGTAGCCCTCGTAAGCCCTCCTTCCCTATTTCACTATGATCAATATAATACCCCGTAACACCTATTAGTGGTTTCATTTTCTCTCACCTCATAATTTAAATGGTTTCGTTGTCTTTCTCTGCTGAAATTGTATACTCTTAACCTCCCTTTTCTAGCAAGTGGTAAAGAATTAAATATGTAAATTACTACTCTACTCATTTCATTATTTCTTTACACACCATTGATATAAGCAAATATCGTGCCAACATTGAAATTAAAGTGATTATTTACATATTTTTAAATATTTTGTCGTTTTATCGGTGTTTACTATGTTGAAATGTATTATAATTGGTTATTAATTGGTTAAATAATAACCAATTAATAACCAACTTCAGACCAATTACATTCAACTAAAGAGGTGTTCTATGAACAAATTTGAAACCAACCACATTGTATTGATCACCGTTTTAAAAGAAACACGAAAAGCCCTACATCAACAACTAACGGAGATGGTAGGTGACCTCATAGATATCGAAAGTTTTTCTGTAGAAGAAAGTATTCCAAAAGTATTTCATTCTACATTAATTGTATTACCTAATACATTTACGATAGAAACGGTGAAAGACTTTATTGGGGAAAACTGCGAAGTAATAATAGCAAAACGAACATTAAATTACGAAAACGTGGATCAGCTTTTATTTTTACCTGAAGGAACACAAGCCCTATATGTGAATGATAATCATGAAACAGTATACGAATCAATTGAAACGATGCGTCAATTAGGGCTGAACCACATTGAATATTTCCCATACTATCCTGGAAAAACGAATATACAAATGATTAAGCTCGCAATCACACCTGGCGAACTTGAAATTATCCCTGACTTTGTAGAAAAAGTAATTAATATTGGTCATAGATTAATAGATATTACTACAATCATGTCCATTCTAGATCGATTTCATTTAATGGAGGAATCAGGTAACCACGTTTCTGAGAGATACTATCGGAAAATAGTAGATTTAACAAAGAATCTAGCTAAAGCTCATCGACAACTTCATCAAGTTATTGATGGTGTTGGTGATGGCATACTAGCTATTGATTATGAAGGAAGAATTGTTGTCTTTAATGAATTTCTGGAAAGCATGCTGAATATAAAAAGTAAAAACGCTATTGGTCATCCGATTGATGCCATTATTGATAACATTGATTTAGTAAACTTCATCCTTTCAAATAAGCAACAAGAAAGCGGAATATTTGTTGTAAACGGCTTGGATGTAATAGTGGAACGCCTACATATAAATGATCAATCGATTATTGTTACTTTTAGAAATGCTCTTAAGACTATCGGATTTGAACGGAAATTAAGAAAAGAATTTATCAAAAAAGGTTATGTAGCAAAATACAACTTTCATAATATCGTTGGGATTAGCTCTACTATTCAAGACACGAAACAAATTGCCAAAAGATTAGCTAAGACTGATCTAACTGTATTAATTGAGGGTGAAAGTGGTACCGGAAAAGAGTTGTTTGCAAGTGCTATTCACAATGCTTCCAAGCGAAATAGCGGCCCTTTTCTTGCTGTTAACTTCAGTGCTTTATCGGATGATTTAGTCGAGAGTGAATTATTTGGTTATGAAGACGGAGCGTTTACCGGAGCCAAAAAGGGCGGGAAAATGGGATTATTTGAACAAGCAAATGGTGGCACTATTTTTTTAGATGAGATTGGAGATATTAGCCTGAAACTTCAAGCACGACTACTTCGAGTATTGCAGGAAAAAGAAATCATGCGTGTTGGCGGAAGCCAAATTATCCCGATAGACGTCCGGATTATTGCAGCAACCAATAAAGATTTACTGAAAATGATTCAAGAAAATGTGTTTAGAGAAGACTTATACCATAGGCTTAAAGTACTCTTTATACACCTTCCCGAATTAAGGGCTCGTCGAAATGACATTGAATTATTAGCTAAACATTTTGTTGCGCTATCGGACCCTAAAGTCAAAATTGAACAAGAACTAATTGAAGAACTTCAAGGATATCCATGGTACGGAAATGTAAGAGAACTTAAAAATACGATAGATTATATGCTGGCTGTCCGTACCGGAAACCAAATAACAAAAAATGATTTGCCTAATCAACATTATTTTCAAAAGCCTCCACATAAGAAAACAAATGGCGACCAAGCCGAGAGTATAACACCCTTTTCTTCAAGTTCAAACGCTCTTGATCAAGAATCACTTTTCATCCTTACCCTCATCATGAATTATGAAGAAAAAGGAAAAGCAATCGGAAGAAGAATTATTTCTGAAAAGAGCCAAGAAGTCGCAATAAATTTATCTGAAGCACAAGTGAGACACCGATTGAACTTCCTAAAAGTGAAAGGGTATTTGCAAATAAAAAGAGGTAGAGCAGGGATTAATTTAACAAGAACAGGGTTGGAGATTCTACGTAATCTTTGATTACTTATCATCGGTGTTATTGCCCATATACTCTCAAAATACGACATTACAACTCTAATGTGGTATGGATTATACTCATTATTAGCCCACCTCAAAATTCGACTCTACCTAACTTCTTTGTTCCAGCCGAATTTTGAGGTGGGCGTTTTACTGCCCATTACTGCCGGATAAAAAGGCTGGTTTATCACCGTCTGTATTCGGTTTATTTACACCTAAGTTTCTGCCAACGTGTAAATCAGGTGACTGTGCCAACTTCACAACGAAAGCCGCAACACTTTTACGTGACACTTCCGTTCCTTTATACGGCTCACCTTTTTCTGTAATTTCATATTCCACTTCATCATAATCCGTTAACCACGCTGGTCGTAATACGGTGTATGCAAGATTTGAAGCCTCGATTACATCAACAGCTTTTCGGTACGGTCCTAAATATTGACCAATCGTACGGTTATTCCATTTCCCAAACTCTCCTGGCACTTCATCATAAATGCCGAGCGAGCTAATAAAAATAAGACGTTTTACTTCCATCTCTTCCATCACATTCACAACCGTTTTTGCCTGCTCTTCTAAATCATCACCAGCTAAATTAGCATACACTACATCTTGATTTACCATCGCCTCTTGTAACGTTGCACGATTTAAAACGTCACCTTCCACAATACGTACACGATCAGAAGCGTATTGCTGTACTCGATATGCATTTCGTAAATATAATGTTAACTTTACGTGCGTTTCATTTAAGAATATATCAATCGCATAACGCGCAATTTGTCCGTTTGCCCCAACAATTAATACGTTCGTCATAGTCATAACTCCCTTTCCTATTTTTTATAAGGCAGTAGAAAATGTTTCTACTGCCTCGTGAGAATCAAATTATAAATGTTTTCCAAGGAACTCCGTTGCCTTCACTACAGCTTGATCGACATACTCAGGAATATCGTACAGATCAAAGTGAGATCCACCTTCCAAAACAACTAATTCTTTCGGTTCGTTCGCTAATTCATATGCTTCTTTACTTTGCCAAAGTGTTCCTGCTTTACTTCCTGCAACTAATAGAAGTGGTTGTGTTAATAAAGAGCTCATTTTTTCATCGATTGCCGTAAACGCTAAAATTTTATCAAAGCTTGAAAACAGCAGTTTATTTACTGAATTCGGATGCTGCGCTCTAGCTGTTCTGTAATATTCATATCCTTCAGCTGTTTCTGAATCTGTATTTTCATCAATTTCATGTGGTACGTAAGAAAGATACATCGGATCCGCACCATTTGCTTCAGCAGTACGTTGTTTTGCAACTGCATCAAGCGTCTCAATTGCATTCGATATTGGAGCATCACCATTCCAGCCTTCGCGGAACGTTCTTCCCATATCTGCTGCGCTAATTCCTACAACCGCTTTAATACGACGTTCCGTTTGCGCTGTACGTATCGCATAACCACCACCAGCGCAAATACCAACTACACCAATTCGCTTTGAATCAACGAAAGGAAGTGTCGTTACGTAATCTACCGCCGCGCGCACATCTTCTACTCTAGATGTTGGATCATCAAGATAGCGAGGTAGCCCTTCACTTTCCCCTTGATAAGCCGCATCAAATGCTAACGCGACATACCCTTCATCCGCTAACTTTTGAGCATAAAGGCCCGCTGTTTGTTCTTTCACTCCACCACCCGGATGTAAAACGATAAGAACTGGGTATTTCTTGTTATCATCCATTTCGTTTGGTACATGAAGATTACCAGCCATGTTCAAATTATATTTTTTAAACGTTACTTGCTTTTTCATATTAACCTCTCCATTTCATATTCGTTTTTATTAATACATTTTCATAATTAATCTTCGATGTTAAACCATGGTCCTGAAGCCTGAATAACATTCCACAGCTTTTCTGGAAGCTCCAGTTCACTTACTGTTGATTTCTTAATTGATACTTGAATTTCATCTTCTTTTCCGTCCTGCACTTTCTCTACCCAGTCTGGATTCATAATTAACCCGTGGCCGATTGCCGCAAGTGTGATTCCTTTTTCTAGCGCTAACGAAACATCATCTGGCGTTAGCATAGAACCAGCGGCCATTAACGGAATTCTGCCGTTTACATGCTCGGCGATTAACTCAAGGTACGTTTTCTCGTTCTGACTATCCACTGGTTTTGCAGTAAGAGCACTCGCTAATGAAGCGTGAACATAGTCAACGTCCGCTTCAATCAGATGATTGATTAACTCATACGTATCTTTCATTCTTAAAGCACCTTCTTGCGGTTCGTCAGGTGAAAATCTGTATCCTAACGCGAACGGCTTCTTCGCGTGCTTTTTAATAACAGCTTGAATTTCACGAACGACTGCTAGCGGGAAACGTAAGCGATTTTCTAAAGAACCGCCCCACTCATCTTCACGTCTATTAAAGAATGGTGAGAAGAAGTTTTGTAGTAAAAATCCGTGCGCACCATGAATTTCAACGCCGTCAAAACCAGCTTCAATTGCTCTTCGCGTCGTTTCTCCAAAATCACGAATCACTTCTAAAATTTCATCGTGCGAAAGTTCTCTCGGTAATACAGATGGTGCAAACGGAGAAGCTTCTGTTTCTAAAGCACTTGCACTCACTACATCTCCGCCCGGCGTGAAATCAGGTAACGCTTTGTTACCAGCATGGAAAATTTGAAGGATAGCTGGAGCTCCGCCGCTCTTAGCCGCATCCGCTAACTTACGTAAACTTTGGATGAACGCATCGTCATAACCTGCAAACTCATTTGTAAAACCGATCCCGTTCGCCTGTACGTGTGTACATCCCGTAATCACAAGCCCGACTCCGTTCACTCTCTTTTTGTAATACGTTACTTCTTCATCTGAAATCGTATAATCATCATTACCTGCCCAAGTTGTCATCGGCGCCATCACGACTTTATTTTTCAGAGTAACGCCAGATTTAAATGTAAATGCTTCAAATAAGTTGTTATATTTCGGATTCATAATTAACCTCTTTCTCGTTGTTTTTCATATATAAAATTGTCATTATTTTGTTATTTGTTCTTTTGAAGAAAGTTACTTAGAGCACGAAATGTGACTGCATCCCCCTCTTTCATTAAGAAATGATACTCGGAAGAATTAATGCACGTTGATGTATTATCTCTCCCGTGTGTATAATATAAAATGAAAAAGAGATGTTTTCAAACGTCAATTTTAGTGAATTCACGCATTAATACACACATCCATAAAAATTGTGTATTAACTATAAAGAAAGTTTGGTGACACAATGGAAAAAGTCGATCGAAGGATTATTAAATCAAAAGAAGCAATCAAAAATGCTTTTATTGAACTCATGGCCGAAAAAGGATTTGATAAAATTACAGTAAAGGACATTTGCACCACGGCGGACGTCGGAAATAGAACATTCTACCTTCATTATCTAGATAAATATGATTTACTCGACAAACTCGTTGTAGAACGTATCGAAGCGCTAAAAACACTGTGCGCTCCCCTCCATGATTTAAGCTTTAGAGAAGCTTGCATCGCTTGGTTCGAAAACATGGAACAGCACTACTTCTTCTTCTCAACGATGCTAGCAGGAAAAGGAGCTTCCGCTTTCCGCAAACACTTCTTCGATTACATCATCGAACAAATAAAAGATGACATAGATATTAAAGAAGGTGTAAACAAAGGATTTAGTGAAGACATGATCATTACCTTCTTCGGATACGCTATTGTAGGAGTTGTGGAAACATACTTTATGAAAGGACTTCCTGATCCGCCGGAAGTTGTCGCGGAGCAACTTGGGTTGTTGCTGGATAGGAACTTTTAAATGAAAAGAGGCTGTTTTATAAACCGATTGAACCGGATTATAAAACAGCCTCTTTCTTATTGGGTAAAGTTCAACTAATCGGACATTTACGGGCAGCCCGACTCCCACCTAACTTCTTTGTTAAAACCGAATTTTGAGGTGGGAGTTTTACAGCCCGTTATAATGCGGGGAAAAACGTCGATAAATTTAAGTTACAAATATTCAGAATTAATATTAAAATGAAGAATGGGGATAGGGGTATGGGATTATAAAGTGGAACTTTCATCAGTGGGGGTTTTGTTCATCCCCCACTGATTATTAGTTGAACCAATCGGGCATTTACGGGCAGTTGATCTCTCACCTAACTTCTTTGCTCCAGCCGAATTTTGAGGTGGGAGTCTTACTGCACGTTAATGCGGGGTAAAATTTATACATAACGAGGGAATAGAAATGAAACTACAATTAAAAGCGGATTTAGGACTACTACTAGTTACATTCTTTTGGGGTGCATCCATCTTACTTACAAAGGTTGGACTTGAAGGCATAGAAGAATACAACTTAATCGCATTACGATTTATCATTGCCTTTCTTTTATCAGGTTTAATATTTTACAAACATTTATTCAAAGTCGATTTTAAAACTGTAAAATATGCATTTATACTCGCTTCTGTCTTATTTATCGTTTACATTTTCGCGACTTTCGGCACAAAGTACACGAGTGTTTCTAACGCTGGTTTCTTACTATGTCTCACAGTCATCTTCATTCCGATCTTATCAGCTATATTTTTAAAACACATTCCGGAAAAGAAAGTTATAGTAGGAATCATTTTAACGATAATAGGAATCGGCTTATTAACATTAACTAGCGAATTCAAGATCGGTAACGGCGATATATTTTGCATACTGTCTGCCTTATTTTATGCCATTCACGTCATCATTACTGGAAGCGTAACGAAACATGTGAACTCCATTGCACTTGGAGTCATACAACTCGGTTTCGTCGGCCTATTTAGTCTTATTTTTTCATTCATTATCGAAACGCCAAAACTGCCTAGCACAACCAACTCATGGCTAATCATCCTAGCCTTAAGCATATTCTGCACCGCAGTCGCATTCATCGTGCAAGTAATCGCCCAGCAATACACGACGCCTACACATACAGGGCTTATTTTCTCATTAGAACCTGTCTTTTCCGCAGGCTTCGCTTTCGTTTTCACAGGTGAAACGCTCACAGGAAAAGGATACTTAGGCGCGACACTTATATTAGTCAGTGTGTTGATTGCTGAGGTGGATTTTAAGGGATTGTTGAGGCTTAATTATAAGAGGAATATAGAGTAAACATTTCACTATAATCAATAAACATACCCCAGAAAAATATGAGTTTATATTATTTTCACCCTCTTACCTTAATTTTTTTAGATGCTATCTTCGAATAAGATAGCATCTAAAACATGTTACAAAGAATTATTATATTTATGTAGCCTGCATAGTTAACCTTTTCTACATTATTTACTGCACATAGTCATACAGATTTTTCGCTAACAATAAACAAGTTACTGTAATGAAAAGAGCACGAACATACCCGCTTCCTTTTTTTATAGCGAATTTGGAGCCAACGACTCCTCCAGCAATTTGAGCAATCCCCATTATAAAACCATACGCATAGTTTACTTGCCCCACATACATAAATATCAACAATGCACCAACATTACTTCCTAAATTAAGAAACTTCGCATTACCTGCTGCTTTTAAAAAATCATACCCAATAAATAAAAGAGCAAACATTAAAAACGAACCTGTACCAGGCCCTAGAAATCCATCATAAAAACCAATTGTAAAAATAAAAAAGGTAAAAATAATGACGTGTCGACCAGATAATTTCTTATGAGTAGAAATACTACCCCAATCCTTTTTAAATATTGTATAAATAGCGACTGCACCAAGCATTATCAGCATCAATGGCTTCAGTACTTCTGGGTTCATTAAATGAACGGTCCATGCACCTACTATAGAACCTATGAAAGTGATTGGAAATAATTTTAAAGCCGATTTCAAATCAAGATTACCAGAACGATAAAACACAATATTACTAGTTGCACTCCCCATTGTTGATGCTAATTTATTCGTGGCTACTGCACTTGCTGGATTCAGCCCTGTAAATAATAAAGCTGGTAAGGCAATGAGTCCACCACCACCTACAACTGAATCAATAAATGCGGCAACAAATCCAAAAACAATCAAAATCATTAATACAGATGGGTCTAAATAAAAATCCATATTAGTAGCCTCCCCCTTTAGTCACTATTGTAATAGTAACTATCAATTTGCTAAATGTAAAGAGTTATTGTAACGTTGAAATATAAAAGCAAACATCGGAGGATGAAAAAGTGGACTACATAGTGCAACAGCTTAAAAAAATGGGTTTTAATGAATATGAAGCTAAATCTTATGTATCTCTTGTTAAACAGGGGGCTGTCACAGCCTATCAAGTGAGTAAGGATTCAGGTGTCCCAAGAGCGCGAATTTATGAGATTTTAGGTAACCTTGTAGAAAAAGGAATTGTCATGAAGGAAGAAATAAATGACACCACTCGCTATTCACCTCTACCTGTTGAAATCTTTTTACAGAAGGCTCAATCAGAATGGCAGTCTACTTATGAAGGAATTAGTGATTCATTAAAGAAACTAGAAACTTCCGAAGAAAAAACGGATAATCGAGTAATTACTTTAAAAGACAATCAAACAATCATTAGCTACTGTCAGACATTAATAAAAAAAGCAGAACAACGTATTGTCATTTCGATGTGGGATGAGATGTATGAAGCGTTAAAAGAGGAACTATCTGAGGTAGCTGATAAAGTTTCAGTACAAGGTATTACCTTACATGTTGAAAATCCAATTAAAAATCTAGAAGCTCATCGGATCACACCCTATACAGAAACTCTGTCTACAGAACATTGGTTTATTTTATCGATAGATTCTAAAGAGATGATTTATGGACCATCAATTGAAGAGCGTAATATTGCTTTTTATACAGATGACCCCGTTCATATATACTTATTAGAGGATTATGTATGGCATGATGTTTTAGTAAATCGACTTGTCCGACGTAGCCAAGATGATTTGCAGCAATGGATTACTGCAGAGAGAAAATCCTTCTTTATGGGGAAATAAGAAATATATTAAAAGAATCAAAGAATAAAGCATAAGTTAATGAAATGAAAAACTTATGCTTTATTTGCAAAGTCATACTCAAGTCTTTCAACTATTTCCCCTCCACAAACCGTCCAAACTCCTTCAAAAACCGCAGCTTAAAACTCCCCACAGGCCCATTCCGATGCTTTGCCACATGAATCTCCGTCATCTCTTTCTGCACCGTTTCCTTATCATAATAATCTTCGCGATACATAAGCATAATGACATCCGCATCTTGCTCAATTTGTCCCGTCTCTCTTAGATCAGATAAAAGAGGACGCTTATCTTGACGTGCTTCTACCGAACGAGACAATTGTGATAACGCTACTACACAAACATTTAATTCACGTGCTAATTGCTTAAGTTTACGAGAAATTTCACCAATCTCTTGAAATCGATTGCCCTTATGCTTCGGATCGCCCGTAATAAGCTGCAAGTAATCTACAATGACTAAAACCATCTTATCACCGTGCTTCCTCTTTAACTTACGCGTTTGCATCCAAATATCTTGCACCGTAACGCCTGCGTTATCGTAAATCTCAAATGGTAATTCCCCAATCTCCGCAAACGCCTTACTCACCTTTTCCCAGTCCTCTATCGCAAAACGATGCTTCGGATTTTTCAGCCTACCTCCTGACACTTCACCTACGCAAGACGCCATCCTTTTTAACAATTGCTTACTACTCATTTCTAACGAAAACAATCCAACCGCCGCTCCAGACTTCGCCGCATGCAGTCCAACATTTAGCGCAAACGCAGTCTTCCCCATAGAGGGACGCGCACCAAGAACGACAAAATCACCTTCCTGCAATCCGCACGTCATTTTATTTAGCGATGTATAACCAGTCTCAATACCAGTAATCTCTTTCGCATCTTGATGAAGCTCTTCATATAAATCAACTAGCGCATCCTTCAAATCAAACTCACATACACAGTCCTTTTCCTCTAACTCACAAAGTGCCGTAATCGTCTCACCAATAATTTTCTCACTCTTCTCCGCAATAAGACGCTCTCCCATCCTGTGCCCGAGAACACCCGCCTGATACATTTTCCAGGCACCTCGAACAAGCCCCTCATAATAAGAGAAGTTGGCAGTTGTCGGCACACCATCCATTAATCCTATAAAATACTCCATTCCCCCGATCCCCTCTAAAAACTTCGGATCTACCCTAGAAATGAACGTCACAAGATCAATCGGTTGCCCCTCTTCTTCCATTTTTCGCATTAACTGAAATATAGACTTGTGCACTGGCATCGAAAAATACTGCTCCGTCAAACGGCACTCCTTAATAAGCTCTCCATCAAGTAGTAGAGAACCTAACACCGTCTTTTCCGCCTCCACATTTTGAATACTCATGGCCGCCACCCGCGTTCCGCTAAAAAGCGCTGCAACTCTTCCTCAGACGGGGCATTCTTCTCCCACTCCTCACACCTCGCCAAAAACTCCTCCGTCTCCCCCGTACTAACAGACGAATCCTTCTTCCTAAAGCTCGCCGTATCCGCCTCAACCTCACACACTTTCGTAAATCCCTTCCCGTGCCACCCTCTCAAAATCCCCTTCACATAAGCAACCGTCCGCTTATTATTCTCAAACGCAATTTGAAGAGCCTTCAGCACAAGCTCCTCTGACAAATCTTCCATCCACGCACTCAGTTCCTCTACAGTATGAGGAGACAAACTACCGAAATGCTGCTCATAAAAAGAAAACACGCGACTCCCCGTTTCTTCCTCTATAACCTCTTCTTCCTCTGTCTCCTCACAAACTGGCTCAACATCATCCACAGCCAAATCACTCGGCATACCGAAATGTGCTAAAAGCATCGGAACATTCAGCTCCTCCTCTACACACTTCTGAAGAAACATATGTACAAACTCCTTATTCTTCACACCCTTAAGCTCACGAAGCACACACTTCTCCACATTCGTATTCGTCACCGGATTATAACGAAGCCAATTCAAAACGAATAACTCTCTCGTATCCGCATCATAAAGAATCTTCCCATAATCAATGAAGCGCTGCACAAGCTTATCAACAGTCTCCCGATTATAACCAGTCTCCATCTCAGCTAATCGCTTCGGAAAAGGAAAAATCCCACACTGCGTCGTCTTCGAACAAGTCAACAAGTACACATAAAAATACCGCTCCTCCGGCGTCAAATCCAAAACAAAATCATCCTGCCAAAAATTCACCTGCACAGTACGATACACCGCCATCCCAATTCCTCCCGTCTCCGTTCAAAAATGAAAACCTCTTCATAATATATATGGAAGGATGGCAGGGTTTTTGGCGTATTATTTCAAAATTTTTTTCGACTCCTACTACGGTGTTTGTTGTTGTTTTTGTTTTGTTATGTTTTTTCTTAGTGATTTATTACTTGGTAGGGGCTTGGTAGGGGCTTAGGAGGGGCTAGTTATCGGTTACTTCGATTAAAAACACTCGATCTGAAAAGCCGCCTCGTTCTTCTGCTTTCTTTTTACGGATGTTGTTGATTTCTTCTAGTGTTGTGCCTTCGTGTTCAGCTAGGGCGTTTATTAGTTCTAGTAGGTCGGATAGTTCTTCGAGTTTATCGGGTTTTGTTTTGGCTTCGATGTATTCTTTTAGTTCTTCTTGTGTTTTCTTGCAGAGTTCTTTTATGTATTCGTCTTCGGATAGGATTCTTGTTGTCGGTGTTTTTCCGTTGGATTTTATTATTTGTAGGATTTTGTTTCGGATTAGTTTGTTGTAGGTTGGCATAGAATTTCCCTCCGTTGGTTTTTCTTCTATTATAATGGAAAAGCAGTTTAACTAGGTGTTAAACTGCTGGATTGCTTCTTTTATATAGTTTTCTTCTTCGGTTGTGAAGAGGGTTGGGAATTCAGATAGTGGGAGGTTTGATTTTTGGATTATACTCTCTATATCACTTGGAGGGGTATCAAGATAATTCGTTACTTCTTCTATTACATTGAAAAATTCCTTCAAGGTAACTTGAACGTCTTGATGACTCGGATCCTTCTCTTCTTCCTTATACTTTTTCAACTTCCCTATCACATCCATAAAACGCCGATCAAACTTTTCTTTTAGTTCCTTATTATTATAAAAATCTTGAACACTCTCTTTTGAAAAATGTTCCTCTAATCATTCCTTATTTTCTTTCTCCCATATGAAAGTTTGAAGAAAAGAAGAAAACAAAGCAACATCCACTCGTTCTTCCTTTTGAAACTTCTTCGTCATTTCATCCATATGCGAAAGCACCTTCGCAATTCTTTCTTGCTTTGCCAAAAGCATCTCTCTTTGAAAATGCATTTGTCTTAAAAATTCTTCCGTCTCTATATCACGCTGCAAAATAATATTTTGAATTTCTCCAAGTGAAAAACCAAGATGCTTAAACGATTGAATTTGTTGCAGCACATACAAATCATCTTTCGTATATAACCGATGCCCGCCCTCAGTATAATCGCTCGGCTTTAATAAATTAATCTTGTCATAATAACGAAGCGTCCGCACCGTAACATCCCCAACACTTGCAAACTCACTAATCATCCACGCCATACCATCACCTACTCTGATAACTTCTCTTGCACATACTGAAGCATATGAGAAAAACTCATCTCATTCTGCCTACAATATTGAAACAAACCTACAACAAGCAGTAAAAAAGGAACATTCCCTCTATAACGATGTTCATACTCACTAATACCATCATAAAAGTACTCATACTTTCTTTTTCGTAAAACGATATAAATCGCAATAAACATCACTGCAATCATAATAAAAATTCGCTTTCCCCTTATCCCCACTTCTTTTTTCATCACCTATTCTCCTTCCACAGCGTACTTATCCTCTTTAAATAACGGAATTCGAATGAAATAACGATATGGCTCATCTCGTATTACTTTCCACGCAACAATGATTACTTGAACGACCTCAAATGCAAACACACTCCAAAATAAAACATCACTAATACGCGAACTAATGTTAAATAGAAGAAAGATTAACAAATGAAAGTTGAACGCCTTTCGGCAATGGTATTTGTACACCTCATTTTTACGTGCCAGTGTGATGTACATGAGTAGTGGTGAAAAGATTCCTATTGCGGCTGAGAGTAGTAACATGATGGTGGTGTTTCTTTTTTCTTTCGTGGTGGTTTTCATGAGTGGTTTGGCCCCCTTTTTGATTTGTCTCCTTTAGGTTAGGGGGTGACGTTGGGGGAGTTGCAAGGGGAATATCTAACTAAAAGATTGTAAATAATATAATTATTTTTATCTATATTGATTATATCGTTTGTTTCTCTCATATAATTAAGGTTTTTGAACAATCACAAAAAACTAGGGGATGTTCAGTGTAGAACTATACTTGCTCTCACCTCTCCCCTAGCTATTAAAGATATAGCAGTATTATCAATCACAGCACACTATATTTAAATTAGATTTAATCTCCAATAATAAGAAAACTATTTCGGCCACCTATTTGCTATACCTGCAATCAATTAAACAAACTATATAAAAACTAGTTACCATTTAAAACTTTATGTATTTTATACCAATGGCGTTTTATTTGGTTCTTTATAAGGCTCTTAATTGGTAAATCTTTCATTTTTTCATGTGCTTTATTTGCATAAGAAATAAAATTCCCATGTTTTTTATATTTAAATCCTAAATGTGTATATATTTTATATAATTTTCCTCTCTCATATTTTTTACCGGTTTTCAAAGTGATATTTTTACAAACCTTTGCTTTTCTATAGGCACGAGTATAGTATTTAAATAAACTTTTCTCTCGCACCTTTACCGTTAATCCATCCGTAACAAACCCTAAATAATCTAGTTGACTCGCTTCTCCATTTTCTCCTTTTATTATACCATTTTGATATAATCTAACTTCAGTTTTATCTTTTTGAATAACCAATCCATCATCCCTATATTCCCCAATTATATCTGTCACTTCAGTTTTAAAAAGCTTTACCCTCTCTAAGGTAACACCATTTTCAGGAATGACAAGAATTAAATCGTCACAATATCTTCTATATAAAGCATTGTGAGATTCCGCCCACTCTTTTAATTCTTGATCAAAATCTATTAAATGTATATTGGAACAAACCGCGCTCATTCCCGATCCTTGCGGAATTCCAAAAGGTTTTTTATTTTTTAATATTTTTTTTGTTTTTTTAAACTCCCTATATTCTCTTGGATTCATAACTCTTGATAAAGATTTATCTTTCAATTTTTGCCCAAGTAAATCTTTTCCGAATTTCTGTATTAAAAATTCATCTATATCAACCTTATTAACATAACTAAACTGGGTTATACTTTTATAAATTTTATAAATATCTTTAGGAAGTTCTTCACAGTCTAATATAGCTTTAATTTTTCGTTTAAGCGCTTTATGGTTAATATTATCAAAAAAACTTGTGAAATCTAAAGAAATTATAATCGCCTCTTTATGTTTAAAAAGAAATTCAAATACTTCATGTGCAAAATCTATATTATTAATACCCTTTTTATTATTTCTATACGCCAACACATTACAATCAATATGCTTTTCAATTGCATATTGATTGTAAAATCTATTCAACATTTCCCCATAATACTTATATATATAACTATCAATATGAGAAGAATAATAAATATCTCTAATTTTAACCTTTTTCTCTTTTAAATCTTTAGGCAATCCTGTCTTCTTTAAAGCATTTCGGTTTGGTAAATCCTTTAATGTATATTTATTGAACTTTATCTGAAAATGTATAAACGGGAAAAAAGCATGCCGCTCAATCCATACAGGGTCCTGTATAAACTTCTTCACATGCTCGATTTTTATTCTGTTATCAAAATGAATATAAGACTTCGACTCATATTTAGACCAATCAACATGTGTAGAGCTCGGGAAGTCTTGTAATTGTAGTCTATTACTCTGATTCAAACAGAAAACCTCCCTAGCATACACAAAATAGTGACTACGATTTTCATAAACAATTCAATTATAATAGAATTAAATTACTATTAATAATTGTGGAAGGAATGATTAATATGCCCGATTCATTGATTACAATGATCATAGCAATATTATCCTTGTTCGTCGATGTTCTGATTCTTCAGAACATTGACAAACAGAAACCCTTCTCTCTTACATCCAATTATGTAAGACGCCTATACCTTGTAAATAAAAAAGATATATTAACAAAAATATACCATTTCCGCCTCTCAAAAATCAATTATTACGCATCCAAATTTTCACATTATCGTTACATAAAAGTAAAAGGGAAGTTTTACTTTACACTCCCTTTAAACTACTTTTGCTCATCTTAAGTTCATCATTTTCAAACTTACTTTAAATCAAATAGTCTCAATTAATATTATCAAAAACTCTTTACGATACATTATCTAATTTCCTCAAACTGAATACTCTCTGTATTACCATCATAACTATATTTAATCAGCTTTATATCCGTCCATTCTGCTGGAACAATAGGTCTTCTTCCAATAGTATAGTTCCTTCTACAAACAATATTTTTATAATTTATTACATGTGGAGGAAATTCAGATGCCACTAGAAATGCATTTATCATTGAATAATCACCGTAAGCATATTCCTGGTTTATCCAATCAACATACTTCATGACTTGATCAATGGCTTCACAATCAGCCTTATCCTTTTTTATTTCTATAAGTAAATATTTAGACACCACATCATATCCTGATATAAATTTATATCCAAAAACATCCATTTTATCCATATAATCAACAGGTTTAAATGGAGAAGCAATTACTTGATGAGACACATAGTCCCATTTCCCAAATAAACTAGTATCATTATTCGCTATTATATCTACTATACTCGCTTCAATTGCCATTTCATGTTTAATCTTATCGTCTACAGCTGCATAGTTTAAAATATTCTCTGACTTCATTAAATAATCATTACCAATCTTACTTTTCAGTTCTTCATGAAAAGATATATCGAGATTAAACTTCCCTTCATCCTCATAAATATATTCTTCGTTTCTTTTTAAGATTATATTTTTCAATGCTCTATTTTCTTCTTCATCAATCTTAATAAATGATTTTTTCCAAAAAGCCCTTAACATCCGAAAACTTTTTGGGCTAAATGATAGTATTTCATCCATGTCTATCCCTTTTTGAAAAAATGCAGGTGCGGGTGTAAAGATGCATAAACATCTATTATTAATACTATTTTTGTCCCTATGATAAAGCATATTGCCTTTAATTAATTTATACTCTTGGATCTTAGGAACATCTGCACCTGGATAGTTTAAATACTTGCAATCATCACCTATATTAATTAACTCACCGACTCCGTATATTTTTCTATTTTGAAAAAAGTATACATTATCGCCCTCTTTCATGCTGAAATAATCCGCAAAGGTTCCTTCATGATGGGATTGCCAAGAGTTCTTCTTTGGTACACTGAGATTAGTGCTATATACCCCATTCTGCAAATAATCTCCCACATTTGTTTTTTTATCTAAACTAAAAATATAGCCCGCCATATTTCAAACCCCTCTTGTTTATTTTTTGATATAACTACTATTCATTTTAATCACTTCCTCATAAAAATGAAGGCTAAATTTACATATAATTCAAATCTACTATATTTAGTTTAATCCCCCCTATAGTTATCATCTATCCATACATAACAAAAGGAGTGACTATAAATAATCACTCCTTCCCTCATTTATTAAAATAAACTCAACTGCACAATACTGTCCATCTTCTCTTCTTCTTTGTTAATTTCTAAAATCCTTTGACCCATTCGTTCCACCAAATCAACCACTAAAGCATTTCCCATACAAAAGTATCTGTTTCTTTGTGGCATACCTGTATTTGTCCAGTCCATCGGGAAACCATTTAACAATTCACATTCAACTGGTGTTAAATATCTTAGTCTTTTTGTATAAGGATCCTCAATGACATGTGAACTTCTATTACATGTTCCTTCACTTGTTAACATTGTACGCCCAGGCTTATCTAAATCATCAGGGAAAGCCATTCCTCCCTCAGAGTAGAAATATTTATGACCTGTCGCCTTTGATACTCTTTCTTCTTTTTTAGGACCTTTAAGATACTTAAGTTCCTCAAATTCTGTTCTTCCTTTTTTGTTAATCTTATCCATTTTCAAATAATACGATTCATCTGCAGGGCCAAATTTATCATATACCTTTTGAACAACTTCACCTAAAGTCTCTGGATTTTCAGTTACTGGAACTAATTCTTCCGTATATACTTGTCCATCCATCATTACGCCAGAATTATAGTATTCAGCTTTAAATGTATCAGAAACCTCAATAATATCGACTGGCAACTCAAATTGCCCTCTTTTTTTGTTTTCTTCAGGGGCTTCATGCACATTAAAAATTGGAGCGAAGAATCCATTTTCACACAATATCTCTAAAGGCTTCATTTTACTTTGAACAGATGTGAAATGAGATTCTTTTAAATACGCAAAAATAAATACTCTTCGTCTTCTTTGAGAATTTCCATAATCCGCAGCGTTAATAACTCTCCATTCAACTGCATACCCTGCATCTCTAAAACTTGCCAGCATAATAGAAAAATCACGACCTCTTTGTTTTGCTGGTGACTTCAATAATCTATCTACATTTTCTAACAAAACAAATCTTGGCTTACGAGAATTAACTATGTTCATTATCTCCCAAAAAAGAACACCTTTTTTCCCTTGTATTCCTTTTTCATTTGATAAAGTACGTGCTACAGAATAGTCTTGGCAAGGAAAGCCTCCTACTAATAAATCATGCTCAGGTATTTCCGGCCAAGCTTCAGCTATATCTCTATTTACATGTATTCCTTTATTTTCAAAGCGAGTTGCATAACAATTAAATGCATGTTGTGCTTTAGTTGAGGGTTCCCATTGGTTTCCCCAAAGAACGTCAAAGTTTTCGTTTGCTTCTAGTCCTAATCTAAAACCTCCTACTCCCGCAAAAAGTTCTACTACTTTCACCATAAATACACGAACATCCTTTCGGTATTTTATTTATCTATGCTTCATTATAATAAAAAGTGAGGAAAAGATCAACTATAACATTTCAAGAACCATACTTTTTTACAATTCCTTATTTTGGCTTGTAACAATTAAGAAAACAGTTCGCTACTATATCAATATTATAAAGGAAGAAACTTCCCTTGAACAGATCCAATATAACCGTTATCTAATAAAACAAATTGTCTTTTCCTTCTTATAAATTTTACTTATATAAAATTGAAACAGCTTTTTATTATAGCATAACTTTAATATGTATTGTTTAAAATCATACAACGCAGCACTGGATACAGAAAGGGGATTATTATGGACTACACTACAATAGAAAAACTAATGAAAAAAGCACATGAGGCTGAAGGAAAAACATTTGGTGAAATCGATACAACTGACCGACTCGCAAACGCAAAATCAAAAGGCGGATTAGGTCAAGTAATTGAGGAGAGCTTTTTCGGATATGAAATAAATTCAAACGCAGAAGCTGACTTTAAACACCTTGGTATTGAACTCAAAGTAACTGCATTTAAACAAAATAAAAACGGTTCATTATCAGCCAAAGAGCGGCTAGTCTTAAATATTATCAACTATATGGAAGAAGTTCATACACACTTTGAAACATCAAGCTTTTGGAAGAAAAACGAAAAACTACTATTAATGTTCTATGAATGGGTACCTGGTGTAAACCGTAAAGATTTTCACATTACAAAAAGCCTTTTATTCACCTATCCCGAAGCTGATTTAGAAATAATTAGACAAGACTGGGAAACCATCGTAAATAAAATTCGTGCCGGAAAAGCACATGAATTATCTGAAGGTGATACAAACTATTTAGGAGCTTGCACTAAGGGTTCCAATAAAAATTCACTTCGCTCACAACCGTATTCTGAAATTCCAGCAATGCAAAGAGCTTTTTCGTTAAAGCCTTCTTATATGACAGCACTAGTTCGCAGGTATCACCTAAACGAAGAACTAGTAAGTTTTACAACAACAAATGAACTAAAAGGAAAATCTTTAGAAGAAATCCTTTATTCAAAATTTGAAAATTACATAGGCTTAACTGATCAAGAAATCGCTCAAAAATTATCTATTGATTACAAACCTACAACCAAAAGCTTTGTTCCACTATTAGTAAGCTCTTTACTTGGTATCAAAGGAACTCGACTCGATAAAATTGAAGAATTTGCGAAAGCTAATATAGAATTTAAAACAGTTCGTTTAGAGCCCAACGGTAAACCCGAACAAAGTATGTCATTTGAAACAATTGATTTTCATCAATGGACAAATGAATCATGGGAAGAAAGCGAAGTCCGAGAACGCTTCTATCAAACCAAGTTTTTATTCGTAATTTTTGAATTTAACCAAACAAAAAAAGAAAATCCAAACCGTAAACTCTACTTTAAAGGGATTAAACTTTGGAACATGCCTGCCCCTACAATAGAAAAAGAAATACGTGAACTATGGGAAGAAGTTAATAAAGTAATACATGAGGGTATTCAAATTGAATATAAAAAACGTGGTGACAAAGTCGTCGAAGCAAATAACCTACCAAAAATAAATTTCAACGGTGTCGCACATATTAGACCAAAAGCCCGCAACGGTGCCGATAAAGTAACTTTACCTGATGGTCAGCATATTACAAAGCAGTGTTATTGGTTGAATAATTCTTATATTGCTTCTGTTGTTGCCAATAACGTTAACGAATGATTTAATCTTAATCTATAATTTCTATAACCATAAAAAACACCTTCTCACTTCACATGATTAGTACATACAGTGAGAAGGTGTTTTTTTACATAGCTTATTGTAGAAGTACTACCTCCCATCATCTCAAGCCAATTCCTCCTATCAACTCACCATATCCTAAACTACTCTCCTCCAAAAACCCCCTACTCTCCCCACTCCCCTTATAAAAACTCTCCCAACCTCGCTCCCTCAAAATCCCCTTCCAACTATCACTCTCCACCATCCTCTTAATCACACCATCCCAATAAGCAACCTCTTCCTCCGTCATATCTTTCGGGCCCATGATTCCTTTCCAGTGCTGGAAGATGACGTTGATTCTTTGTTCTTTCCATGTTGGGATTTCGGGTAGTCGGTCTAGACGTTTTGGTGCGGATACGGCTAGTATTTTTACTTTGCCGGCTTTGTATTGTTTTTCGGCTTCGGATAAGGTCATGGTTGCGGCGCTGATTTGTTTGTTCGTTAGGGCGTTTATGATTTTTTCTTTGTTTTCGTAGACGAAGAATTGTAGTTCGGCAGGGTTTATGCCGAAGGCTTTGCTTACTTGTACGAATGATAGGTGATCGTCGTTTCCTAGACCTGGGGCAACGCCGATTTTGAAGTTTTTCTTGTTTTGTTTTAGTTGTTCCATTAGTTGATTTGCGTTTTCTATGTTTGATTCTTTTGATACGACAACGACTTCCCAGTCCGATGCCAATGTTGCGAGTGGTGTGAAGTCTTTATAGGTTAGTTTACTGTGGCCTAGTAGGTTGTTCGTTATGAGTAAGCTTGAGTTAATCGCCAGTACGTGACCGCCTTTTTGTTTCGTATATTTCCATCCGACGTCACCGCTGCCACCGACTTTGTTTGTGACTGTGATTGGTTTTGTGAAGATTTTTTCTTCTGTTAGCGTTTTTTGCATCGCTCGTGCCGTTAAGTCCCATCCTGCTCCTTGAACGTTTGGCGCAACGATTTCTACTTTGTCGATGTTCACTTTACTCGTATGGGATTTTTCCGAAGAACAACCAACTATTACTCCTGTCATGATCCATATACATAGTAATAATCGTTTTTTCATAGTCCTCGCCCTATTCGATATTTTCGTTCTGGTCGTCCGATAATGCCGTATGTGTACTCTACTGTGCATTCGTTTGTCACTACTAAGTATTCTAAGTATCTTCTTGCGGTTGTTCTGGAGGCACCCATTTGTTCTCCCATTTCTTCTATTGTAATGCCCTCTTCGAATCCTTTTATAATCCCTTTCACTTTTTGCAGTGTTAACGGATCCACACCTGTCGGTAAGTTTTTTATGTCTTGTGTTTGCGAAATGCCGAAGAAGTTGTCGATAAGTGCTTGATTCACTTCATTGTTACTATGTAATAATTGCTTCTTTCTTTTATAGTCTTCAATTGTTCGAACAAATTTTTCTAGCGTGACCGGTTTTATAAGGTAGTTACTTACGCCGTTTCGAATTGCTTTTTCTAGCATACGGTTTTCATTTGCCGCAGTAACCATAATGACGTCAACGTCTGGAAAGTCAGCATGGATTTTCGGTAATAAGTCCGTTCCAATTCCATCTGGTAAATAATTATCTAATAGAAGTAAATCGATTTCTTCCCTTTGTAGTAGTTCCATCGTTTCTTTCGCATTCAATGCTTTTCCGATCACTTTTACGTCTTTTATTTTTGATAAAAACTCTTCTTGAATTTGTGCGACGCGGAAATCATCTTCTGCAATTGCAACCTTCAACATATGCCCATCCCCCTGTTTGTCATGTACTTTCTCTCAATGTTTTCGGAAGGTAAATTGTAAAAATAGCTCCCCCATTTTTCTCGTTTTGAATCTCAATTGTTCCTTCTAGTAGATCTACCATTTCTTTCACGTTTGCTAGTCCGTAACCACGATCATTTCCTTTCGTTGAAAACCCTTTTTGAAAAATGGTCGTGATTTTTTTTGCTGGTATCCCTGCTCCACTATCTATCACTTCAAACACAATATCATGCCCAATATCCGTAACGAAGAAGGAAACATTCTTTTCCTCTTGCTCACTCACCGAATCAAACGCATTGTCGATTATGTTTCCAAGAATCGTAATAAGGTGTGAAACTTTTATATGGTCCGGTAACGGATGCAGCGCACTATCTCCTTCAATATGAAAATCAATTTTCTTCTCAGATGCTGTTCCGATTTTCCCTAATAAAATTGCTTGTACTTTCGCATCATGAATTTGATGGAATAAAATATGGTTTTGGCTTTGATGAATATTAGATTCTTGCTGAATAAATTCAATCGCTTCTTTGTAATGTCCTAACTGAAGTAATCCTGATAAGACGAACAGTTTATTTGTAAATTCATGTGTTTGAGCACGTAAGTCCTCAGAATACTTTCTTACCTCAGATATCGTATTCACTAAGTTTTGCAGTTCTGTTTTATCTCTAAAACTACATACAACGCCTACCGTACTGTTATTTTCGAGTATCGGTGTCCTATTTAAAATAAACACTTTATCTTGAAACGCGATTTCTTGATCGTTTTCTAGCACTCTCTCCATATTAAATTCCGGTAAAACTTTTGAAATGTGCTGCTGCATATAATCACTATTTACATGTAGCATTTCTTCTGCCGACGTGTTCATCATCGTAATAAAACCGTTTTGATCAATGGCGATAATCCCTTCTTTTATAGATAGTAGTATCGCGCTTCGTTCCCGGTATAGCGCTGCGATTTCATTCGGCTCTAAACCGAGTGTATCTTTACGAATGCTACGTGCTAAAAGAATGCCACCAACAATGCCGGCTAATAATACAGCTAAGGAAAAGAGTATAATTTCTTTCGTCCTGCTCAGTATATTAGATTCGATACCTTTTATTAAAAACTCTACTGTCACAACACCTACGACTTGATCGTAGTCTCCGTTATGAACAATAATGGGTGCCTTTGCCATTAAAGCCGGACCACTTTCACCATTTCCTTCAAGCGTATAATAACCGCCAAAAGTAAGTGCTTCATAGTTATATGGATTGTTACTCTTTGTGCCAATTAACTCCGAATTAGAATGGGAATACATCACCCCAAAGCGATCTTCTATAATGACATAATCTGCACCAGCTTGCTCACGAACCTGTTCCGCAATGGATTGAATCGTACTTTTATGCTCGTTATTTTGAAAAGCATCTTTTATAGCAGGCATAAAAGAAAGCGACTTCGCTGTTTGCAGTGCTAATTGTTCCACTTGTCGATTCGTATCAACGGACTGAATGTAAACAAATATTCCCGCTAATAGGAGAACGACAAATAAAATTAACGCGATAATTAAGCTTACTATTTTCGTTTGTAATGACACTTTGCGTGATTTCTTCATACTTCATATCCTTTGATAAAATATTCAAAACTATCAATCTCCTTTTTCTATTATTATGACAAAACGAATAATGAAGCAACTATTAAAACTCTCCATGTACATAAAGTACAAAAAGAATAAAATTGTCATAATATTGAGATTTTATTCTATAGACAGTACAATTCAACTACAATAAAAACGCTTTCATATTTATCATTTTATTTATAAGCAAGAGGAGGAATTATTATGGCTCAAGCAAAATCTAACCGAGTCGCCGGCAATATTTTCAAAGGTTCAGTCGGCAATTTAATTGAATGGTATGACTGGTACGTTTACTCTGCTTTCGCTGTTTATTTTTCAGCAGAGTTCTTTCCTAAAGGCGATCCAACGAGTCAGTTACTGAACACAGCGGCTATTTTCGCAGTTGGTTTTTTAATGCGCCCTATCGGAAGTTTATTAATGGGTCGCTATGCGGATCGGCACGGACGCCGGGCAGCGTTAACGCTTTCGATTACAGTTATGGCCGGTGGTTCTTTAATTATCGCCTGTACACCTAGTTACGAAAGCATCGGCATTATGGCACCAATTATTTTAGTTCTTGCCCGTTTACTGCAAGGATTATCACTTGGCGGAGAGTACGGAACTTCCGCAACATATTTATCTGAAATGGCTAGTAGTGGACGCCGTGGTTTTTATTCAAGCTTCCAATATGTAACGCTCGTTGCTGGGCAAATGGTTGCGTTAGGTGTTCAAATTGTTCTTCAGCAATTACTAAGCGAACCAGATATGAAATCTTGGGGCTGGCGTATTCCATTCATTATTGGAGCGATGGGCGCAGTAGCTGTATTATGGCTTCGCCGCACAATGGATGAATCGGAGCAGTTTGCAAACATAAAATCACAAAAACGCGAAAACGCAGGAACCGTTCGCGCTCTTATGAAACACCCGAAAGCAGTATTAACAGTAGTCGGCCTAACATTAGGAGGCACTGTCGCATTCTATACGTACACAACATATTTACAAAAATTCATGATAAACACAGTCGGTCTTCCGAAAGAAGTTGTAAGCTGGATTAACTTTGCCGCACTACTTATTTTCGTCGTACTTCAGCCAATTGCGGGGCTATTATCCGATAAAATTGGACGCCGCCCACTATTAATGGCTTTCGGTATTCTCGGAACATTACTAACAGCACCGATCTTCTTCTTTATGGAAAAAACGACAGAACCAATGGTAGCATTCTTACTTATGATGGTCGGTCTCATTATCGTTACTGGCTACACTTCCATTAACGCAATTGTAAAAGCAGAACTATTCCCAACTGAAATTCGTGCACTTGGCGTAGGTTTACCATATGCACTAACTGTTGCGATATTTGGTGGAACAGCTGAGTTCATCGCATTATGGCTAAAAAGTATCGGGATGGAGTCACTATTCTACTTCTACGTAGCTGGATGTATCGCGATAAGCTTTATTACGTATTGGCGTATGGATGAGTCATCGAAAACTTCGCAGATTGAGGCGGAGCTTGGTGGTGGGGGTACACTAGCTAATAATAAGTCTAGTTAAAATTATGTATTCTATTATCTTCGTTTATCTAAAAAAGCATAATTCATTAATATGCAATTTAAAAACCTCTACTTATATGTAGAGGTTTTTGTATGAAGAAAAAACACGTAGTTCCATTGTTATTTTACAAACCCCAAATTCTTCCTCATCTTAAAGTGGAACAAATTTATTACTTAGAGTGTCTAATAAGTGTATTTCTAATATGAGTTGTCCAAATTGGATACAACATATCCCGTTTGACATCTATTTTTATGTATTACAAAAAAATGAAAGGACTTATTATTCCCAAAAGTAAAAAACATGTATTGTAATACTTTCACAGGTGAACCATTACAAGTGGAAACAAAAAAGAAATAACGCAAACTGTGACTTATCAATCATATAAAGTGAAACTTTAATCAGCGGGGGGCTTACTGCCCGTTAATGCGGGATAAACGTTTTGGATGTCATTTAACCTGTGAAATTTCAGCTGCAGTAGTATTGTTACCTTATGTCATCTTTAATTGCATCGGTATTTAGAATACCTAGACAAAATCCATATATTCTTGAAAGAGGTTGAAAATTTATGTTCGTTTTAAACAAGTTCTATAACATTTTACATTACAAAAAGATTGTACCTGTAGTATTACTTTCATGTGTATCACTTATAGGCTGTTCCAATAGTAATGCTCAATCTGAACCACCTAAACAAACGAATCAAGCTAATCAAATTAAACAAGAAAATACAGGAAATCAATCTTTTGCTAAACTTGAAAAAGAATATGATGCTAAGCTTGGTATTTATGCACTGGACACAGGTACGAATCAAACTATTGCTTATCATTCAGATGATCGTTTTGCGTTTGCATCTACATCTAAATCATTAGCTGTGGGCGCTCTTTTACGCAAGAACTCATTAGAAGCTCTTGATCAAAGAATTACGTATACTCATGTAGATCTTTCTAATTATAATCCAATTACTGAAAAGCATGTTGATACAGGAATGACATTAAAAGAACTTGCAGATGCTTCAGTTCGATATAGTGACAGCACAGCACATAATTTGATTCTTAAACAGTTAGGAGGTCCCTCTGAATTTGAAAAAATCTTGAGAGAAATGGGAGATACTGTTACTACTTCAGAACGATTTGAACCTGAATTAAATGAAGTGCATCCAGGAGAAACACATGATACCAGTACACCAGAAGCAATAGCTAAGACGCTTCAATCATTTACATTAGGGACTGCACTTCCAACAGAAAAACGTGAACTATTAGTAGATTGGATGAAGAGAAATACAACTGGAGATAAATTGATTCGTGCGGGCGTACCAAAAGGATGGGAAGTAGCTGATAAAACAGGCGCGGGATCTTACGGAACAAGAAATGATATCGCAATTATTTGGCCACCAAATAAAAAGCCAATTGTTCTTGCTATACTTTCTAATCATGATAAAGAAGATGCTAAATACGATGATAAACTTATTGCAGACGCAACCAAAGTCGTGTTAAATACCTTAAAAGCTACGGAATAAATGATAATATGTTAAAAGTTTTCTATTTTAGGCGGGTGTTTTCATCAACTAAAAATTTAATAGTGTCCCAAAAACGAAATTTGGTGCTAACTTGTAATAAAAAGCTCATTTTTATTGTTTGGGGATAAATCATTCTTTAAGCTTGATGGCGATTTGGTGCTATCCCTAAAACATCTGGACTTTAATAGCCAACTAAAAAATGCAAACAAAAAGACCTTTAATCAGTCGTTTTGTTTGCATTTCCTTTTTCTAAAACCACAGAAAAGATAAGTACTATAGTTAACAGCATAATAAACCTTACTTCACTTCCGTCACTTACAAAAAATGAATACAAAGTATACATTAAAATTAATATTCCATAAATAATTTTGTGCAATATACTCCCTCCTTTTTGCCGTATATATTTTAGTATAAAAGTTTGATTCAAGTCCTATATCCAAATGAAAATAAAAATCACCTGTGATATACACAAAGTACTTTTCTCTTGTTAATTTATCTATTTCACTATATTTATCTATTTTCTTTTTATAACTCAAACTTCTTTAAATCGTACTTTTCTAGAATTTGCTACAATTCATTTTGTTCATATGGAATATGCTTATCTGTCTGTACATCTTCAACATTTGCTCCACCTGTTAATAATCTCCTGTACTTAAAAGAGTGCCCTGTTAATACTGTTGTAATCATTTTGTATTGCCCTCCTTTTGTTTGATTACTTGTATCATAAAACAAGTATCTGAAGTTGATATGTAGTCTATCTAGAGTGTATGTAAATTTAGAAAATCTCTAATAAAATGTTTGTATTGTAACGTTACCACCAAAACTATTGCCCTACACACCATGATTTGAAGAGATAGGCCCCGTGTTCTAGTCTCAATTCCTCCTACTGTTCTATATTCAGTAGAACTAGTTAATTCCTATAATATAAAAAGAGCACCACTTTTTGGATGCTCTTCGTTATAACTATATATTATTTAATTTCCTTCTTTTGCTGGTACCATTTTTCCTTCTTGAGAGTCTGTACCCTCTGTTCTTTCAACAGTTTTTGCATGTTCTAGTTTTTCAGGGGCTCCCATTTCAAATCCAGATTGAGAATCTGTACCTTCTTTTGTTGGTACCATTTTTCCTTCTTGAGAACCTGTACCTTCTGTTCTTTCAACAGTTTTTGCGTCTCCTTTAGGAGTTGCTGGCACTGCATCTTTAGGCAAATCAAAGTTTTGTGAGAAAGACGTTGTTCCATCTACACTTTGTGTAATTACTTGATTTGAACTATCTTCATTTGACTTTAAATTGTCCATTTTCGCATCATCTGCACCTACTGCACCTCCCGCTACCAATCCTGTACTTAAAAGTGCTCCTGCTAATAATGTTTTAATCATTTTTCATTACCTCCTGTTTATTTGTAATATTCATCAAAAAAGTATCTAGAGTTAATGTTTTAGTCATTATCTTTATCTACTTGCTTTTTGATTACATTTAGCATAAGACAAGAATCTATAGTTGATATGGACTGTATCTGGAGATTATGTAAAGAAAAATAGATGATCAATTGTATATTTTAAGGGATGCTTAGACAATATTGAAACTTTATATGAGTTTGAACAATTGAGTTCCCCTTTGTTTTCGGGTGTGAGGTTTTTAGCTGGAGTGGAGTGAGGGACTAACCTTTTCTAAAATATATTTCTTAGTGTTCTCTAAAATAGAAGCTGCAGAAGCAACCTCAAACTTCGGAGACTGGTACCCTGTAAATTTTTCATATTCACATAAAAAAGCATAAAACACATTAAAACAACACTCAAAAACACCTGTTGCTAATACATTAAACATATTTCTATCCATAAATAGAGCTTGCTTAGCATCCCTTATATTTATATTACCTCTTACATCAATAACACTACTCCCTATACTTCTCACTAAGTTGTGTCCAATATTTAGTACCCCAGCTGCCATTCACAGTACAATATCCGTTATCTGCAATCCTTACACATCACATTTGAAATGCATACACGCATCATAAACAAAAAGAACACCACAATCTCAACACACTTTCATGTACAAAAATATATAAGTCGCCAAATAAAGGAACTTATCCCCAAAATAAAAGACCACCAAAAGGCAGTCTCCCTCAAAACTCAATCCTATTCCCCACTCCGTGCTCCACCGCTTTCTCATACAAATACTTCGCAACGACAATATCCACTACCGCCAAACCAACCGATTTAAAAATAGTAATCTCTTCATCGCTCTCTCTACCAGGTTTTTCTCCACTAATGATTTGTCCAAGTTCAGCGTAGATGTCGCTCGCTTCAAATAAACCTTCTTGTATCGGAACTTGAAGATCACCCGTTTCTTCTAATGCTGCTTCTTTTGATTCGACTACTACTTTGTTTGCGCCCGCGATGGCGTGGGATGGTAGTTCTTGCATGCTTGGCCTGAATGAGCCGACGGCGTTTACGTGGACGCCTTTTTGTAGTTTTTCTGAGAAGACTGGTGTGGATGCGTTCGTAGTTGTGACGATGATGTCTGCTTCGCTTATTGCTTCATTTGCATTTGTGTGAACATATGCAGGTTTATTGAATCGCTCTTTTATATATTGCAAGAATGCATATGCTTTTTCTTCTGTTCGATTGTATAAAATGACTTTTTCGATATCTCTTACCGCAAATACAGATTCAGCAATTCCCTTCGCCTGTTCTCCTGTCCCGATAATGCATAAAGTTTTTGCGTTATGACGAGCTAAATGTTTTGTCGCTACTCCTGATAGAGCCCCTGTTCGAATCATCGTTAAGTAGGATCCTTCTAAAAGTGCGAGCGGTTCTCCCGTTTGAAAGTCTGATAGCATAACAATCCCGTTTATCGTTTTCTTTCCTATCTTTTTGTTCTCGGGGACTACTGTTACTACTTTTAAACCAAGTGCCTCAAGTCCTTCCGCTACTGAAGGCATAATTAATGCCGTATTTTTCTCGTTCGCAAATGGTAATGAGCCGCGAATTGGTGTGATCGTTCTTTCTGCGGAAAATTCTTTTAAAGCAAGCGCCGCGTATTCAATGACTTCGTTCATATTTACTAAGTTTCGTTGTTCGTTCGCGCTTATGACTAGCATATCTTTCCACCTCCTCCTCTTATCCTAACAAAAATCCCCGATTCAAATCATCTCTCGGGTCTATAACGAACTGATGAAATCCTGTAATAAATGCATACCCCGTTACTTTCGGAACGACAGCTTCATATGTATGTACCGCTGTTACCGACAATACTTCCCCCTCGAATTTCCCGTCAGTAATGCATTCATGGACGAAAATTTCTCCCTTTTGTAAAGCATCTTTTTCAAAAAGAGTTGCGATTCTTGCGGAAGTTCCTGTGCCGCAAGGAGAACGGTCTACTTGCCCATCAGCGAAGATTGTTACATTTCGTAAAGTTGCGCCTTCCCCTTTCGGTCCATCTGAGAAAATAACGCCGTATATTCCTTTTAACCCTTCTTCAAGTGGATGTTTTACTTCCATTTTGCTCTCGATGTAGTGCTTAATTTTACTGCCCCACGCTTGAATAGCAGCTAAGTCTTTGAAATCGACTTTCAAACCAAATTCTTTACTATCTACTACCGCATAAAAGGCTCCGCCAAACGCGATATCTACTTGAAATTCATAGTTATCTATTTTAATAGGAACATCTTTCTTATATACAAATGAAGGAACGTTTTCAAATGATACAGACTCTACTTCGCTCCCGTTATATGTTGCATACGCAATCACTTCCCCGGCAGGGCTATCAATAATGAACTTTTGTTTCTCACCTGTCACTTCAAACATACCAGTTTCAATTCCGACTGTAATAACAGCAATAATGCCATGACCACACATCGTACTCCAGCCTTCATTGTGCATAAATAATACACCAAAATCAGCGTGAGCACTTGCAGGTGGAGTAATGATACAACCGTACATACCGTGATGTCCTCTCGGTTCATACATAAGAACCTCTCAAAGATGATCCAAATGCTCCATACAGTACGCGCGTCTTTCTAGCTGCGTTTCTCCTTTTATTTCTGGCACACCGCCTGTAATAATTCGAAGCGGTTCCCCAGCTACGTGAGCATCAATTGTCGTGTACACTTTACTAACCTTTATTTCTATCTCTCCCCTATATGTTGATACTCTTTTTATTGCAAATATCATGCCAACGCATAGGGTATAAATTTGTATACATTGTGTAAAAAAGCATACACTACTGTCTATTTTTTTATACAGTAGACAGTGAGTGATTCTTAGCCCGCACAAAACAAAAAAGCCATAACGTCACTACTTGAGCAAAGTTATGGTTCCTTCTTAAATTATTTCGCGGGATTGGAGCCAAAATCAAATTTATCCCGCATTTAACGGGCAGTAAGACCCCCACCTCAAAATTCAGCGAAAGCAAAGAAGTTAGGTGGGGGATCAACTGCCCGTAAAAGCCCGATTGGTTCAACTAATAATCAGTGGGGGATGAACAAAACCCCCACTGATTAAAGTTTCACTTTATATTTCACTCGGCAATTTTTCCCACTCACTTAAATGCATGACATCTTGTTTTACGTTTTTCTTTTCAGGAAGTAAACATAGAAATTCTAAAGAATTACCGTCCGGATCATAAAAGTAAAGATTCGCAGTAGGTGTCCACGTCTGAACCATAGGCTCAGACGGTTCAAGACCGAAAGCGGACCTTGGGTTTATTCCTTTATTAAGAAGCCATTCTCTTGCATGAATGATTTCTTCATAGTTAACCTTGAATGCAAAGTGACTTGTATGAAATGCTTCTTCTGATACCTCCCAAATGCCCAGCATTTGTTCCTTCTTATTATCTTTATCAAACCAAAAGAATGCTACACGTCTTTCTTCAATTGTGCGAGCATGAAATAATCCAAGTTTCGTATAAAACTCTTTTGCTACTTCTAAATTTCTTGTTTTAACATGTGTTTCATATAAAGTACCTGGAAACAAAGCATATTCCCCCTTTATATTTTTAGAAATTCTTACTATAAAGCCTATTTTAATAACCTAGAAATAGAAGTAATATCATATTCCCCTTACATGTTTTTTCAATTTTGTTGCCCTAATGCTGAATAAAAAAGAAAATTCTCTCCCCCCGCCACATATACTGTTCAAAAGCAAAAAGGAAGTGATCCCATGTATTATGGAACAAAAGGCTGGTACGTAGCCGAACTAAAAAAATTAGGCGTACGCTATCACGAAGGACGAAAACTAGAAAGTTACCGCGGACACGTTTTACGCAATTTATTACTTGTACAACAAGAGAAATTAAAAGAACAGTAATATACTAATGTAGAGATATCGGCGATTCTCGGAATATATCAACGATTTTTTAAATTTATCGACGATTCGACATAGGATATCGACTTACCGACAAATCCCCCTAATTCATCTATCTACACTACCAACCAATCACACATTAATATCAAACAAAAAAGGTCACCCAAACGGGTGACCTTCCTTTCTTATTCACAAACAAGAATTTGTCTAGTAAATGATCCTTTTCTTGTAATACAGCGATCTGTAATTTCAAATCCTGCTTCATGAATCATGTCGTCCATTGTTTCCATCGTGACAACGACTACCTTTTTAGCAATGCGGCGCGCACTTGAAAGAATGGAGAACTGGTCTTCTGGTGTTGCATGCGTAAATAAGTCGTACGGCATATCGATAATTGCAACGTCGTAGTTCTCAGTAATTTCCTCAATTGGACCTATTGTTACTGTCCCTTCAAATCCGAAATGTGCGATGTTTTTTCTCGTTCCAAGAACTACAAGTGGATTTATATCTCTACCAACGATGTTAATTCCCATAGAAAGTGCTTCTACTACTACTGTTCCAATACCGCAGCACGGGTCAATTGCTCGTACTCCATCTGGATTTGGTACAGCGATGTTTGCAACTGATCTCGCAACACGTGTGCTAAGAGATGTCGAATAACTATGCGGTTTTTTTATGTGATGATACCAAACTGGCTCACTTTCTACATAGTGCCCGAAGTACCAGCGTCCTCCAAGAGGAACAATCCCAAATACACGCTCTGGATTACGAACATCCGCTTCTCCTTCAATATGCATGCCAAGATCTCGTTCAATAAGACGTCTTTCTCCATATTCAATTTTATTCTCTCCAACGAGGTCATTAATTTTAACGAAGATAACTTTAAATGACGCCCCCGCCAAATCAATTTGTTCTACTTGTTTTAAAATACTTTCTAAGTCGTCTCCTTCATACATAACCTCAACGCGCTCTTTAATAAATGCACTTCTACTCGGGTCAATTTTGACATCACTTTTCAAAATATTAACGTGAGACTCCATTCCAAAGAACGAGCGCATTTCCAAATAACATAAAGCACGCTCCTCCTCACGAAATGCATACGTATATATACATGCAGGTGTTTTACTATGATTATTCAATCTATTATCATCCTCTATATCGTTATAATTACAATACTTTTTCATATAAAATTAAATGATATCACATGCCGGAAATAAAGAGAAACGTTAATAAATAAAAGAGACTGCCTATTGGCAATCTCTTTTAATTTATTAACGGAAAGAAGATACGTTATTACCCTTCGCTTCGTAATAATCTAAAATACCTTGATAAATCGCTTCCGCTGCAGCTTGTCTCTGTTTTGGTGTAGCAATTTTATCTGCATCACTTTTATTATCTACAAATGCTAATTCTGTTAATACAGCTGGCATTGTATTTTCTCTAGTTACGTATAAGTCTTGATGTTTTATACCACGATCTTTTGTTCCAAGTGCTGCTACAAGACGGTCTTGAATTTTTTGTGCTAATAACTTACTGTCTTCTACATGCGGATTTGTTACTTTTGCTCTTGCTGACTGATAATATAATGTTTCTGTACCTTGTCCATTTTTATATTGAGAGCCATTAGCATGGATACTTACAAAAATATCTCCATTATGTTCCTGTGCAAACTCTACTCGCTTTTTCAATGAATCTGTTGAGTCTACTCCTGGACGTGTATTATCTGTACGAGTGAACATCACAGTAAATGGTGCCTTTTGCTCAAATATTTTCTTTAATCGTAATGATACATCTAATACAGTTTGACTTTCTTTCTCGTAATAACCAACATTACCTGAGTCAATTCCACCATGACCTGGATCAATAATAATCGCTTTACCTTCTAAGAAGTTCTCTTGCTTCACTGGGTTTAATTGGTTTTTATCAACCCACTGGAAACCAGCGCCTACGCGGATTCGAATCCAGCTGCCACTCTCTTCCATAATCGTTACTGTTTGTGCATTATATGTACCTAGCACTTGAGAACTATGTGAAGCTGTTTCATATGCAGTAAAGTCTTGGTTAATTGTTTCTGTTTTTTCTTGTAGAGGTGTCCACTTCTCACCTTTACTTGTTACAATTTTCAACCAGCCGTCTGCTCTTTGCTCTTTCACTTCAACCATTTGTGGCTTATGCTGAACGTCAGTAATACCAGATGATAATGATGGTTGATGATATGTAATAAAGTTTCTGTTCATATACATTCTTTTTGATGTATTTGTTTTATTTTTATCAGCCATCGCAATGAACTGAGCTGCTTCTGCACGAGTTACAGTTCCTTCAGGATTCCAGCCATTTCCCGTACCATTAGAAATCTCTAAGGCTACTAAAATATTAGCTTGTTTCTTACCCCAATGAGGTTCCAAATCTTTAAACTGTGTTGGAAGTTCTCCAATAATTTTCTTATCTAATGAGTACGCTTGTACTAACATAGATGCCATAGATGCACGGTTCATTTTATTGAATGGATTAAATTTACCAGTACCATCTCCATTAATTACACCTGCTTTTTCCACTGCAGCAATGTACGGTGCTGCCCAATGGCTCTGTGCGTCTTTAAAAGATGGTTTTGCTTTTGGATCAATCGGTAAACCAAGAACGACTGCTATGATTTTTGCAGCTGATCCTCTATCTACTGCTTCAGATGGAGAAAACGTTCCATCTGGCTTTCCATCAAGCGCTTTTTTTCCTACTAAATATTCAACTGATTCTTGCGCCCATGTAGGAACATCCGAAAACTTCTTTGCTGCTGCGAAACTACTTACTGGAGACGATAATAAACTTGCGGCTAAAATACCCGCCGCGACTGCACGATACTTCATAAAAAATAATACTCCTCTCGACAATCAATTTTTAATAACGCGTAATCTTAATATATAAATTTCAATAAATCCGAACAAAAAAAATTAATGCGCCTCTATCATTTTATAATACTCAAATTATGTAGTAAACCTACTTTCTTAATATTGTAAAATAAAATACAATTAATTTACTTTTTGTTAAATAAAGTCGATTTCCCTGCAAACAAAAAATAGGCTACTAGAGGTAGCCTATTTCTTTTCTTATTCTGCAATCATCTCTGATAATACATATGCATAAACAAGTGCTTCTGTATGAGCAATCGAACTTTCATGTGTACGCTCAAATGCATGAGAAGAATCAATACCCGCTCCAATTAATGCATGTTTCACATCAAATCCAGCGTGAATCGCAGCTGATGCATCCGATCCATAGTACGGATAAATATCTACTTTATATTCAATATGATTCTTTTTCGCAAGCTCTACTAAATGTTTACGCAGTGCATAATGATACGGACCACTAGAGTCTTTTGCACAAATAGATACAGTATACTCGTCAGATGCTTGTCCATCACCTAGCGCTCCCATATCAACTGCTAAATATTCAACCGTTTCTTCTGGAATGTTAGAGTTACCACCGTATCCAATCTCTTCATTATTAGAAATTAAGAAATGAGTTGTATATGGTAATGTTATGTTTTCATCTTGTAATCTCTTAATTAATTTTAATAGAATCGCAACACTTACTTTGTCATCTAAATGACGTGATTTTATGTATCCACTTTCTGTAATTTGAACGCGCGGGTCAAATGAAACGAAGTCTCCTACTTCAATTCCTAATTCGCGTACTTCATCAGCTGAAAATACACGCTCATCAATACGAACTTCAATATTTTTCTCATCGCGTTTCGCTTCACCTGCATCTTTATATACATGCACAGATGTTTGATGCATTAAAATCGTTCCTGTATACGTCTTACCGCTTGATGTTTCAATTTCGCAATATTCTCCTTCTACAGAGTTCCAGCGAAATCCGCCAATCATAGAAAGACTCAGACGACCGTCAGGCTTAATTTCTTTCACCATCGCACCTAACGTATCAACGTGTGCCGTTAATAAACGGTGCTGTGCATCATTTTTCCCTTTTACCGTTAAAATGAGAGCGCCTTTATTGTTACGCTTCGTTTCTACATTCCACTCACTTACATAATTTTCAATAAAACGAATGATTTTCTCTGTATTTCCAGATGGACTTGGAATAGAGACAAGCTCCTTAATAAGTTCCATCGTTTCTTTCGCATGATGTGCCATTGTCGTTCCCTCCTCATTTTCTCTATTATTTAGTATACCGAATTTACTATAAATCCTCTACTCATATAGCTTAATTTTCTAAATTGCGGTAAAATTCTTTTTAGTATACAAAAGGAGTTATAAAATATGAATATATCAAAAAAATATATACACATTGCACTCATTTGGTTTTTAGCATCATTATTTTGTTTACAAGTTTCTTATGCAGTTCACACTACTACTTCTATTACAATTGGCTGGGTATTAACAGTTATCTTCTTCATTATTAGTTTAATTGCAACAAAAAAGCATAGCGTTACTCACTAACGCTATGCTTTCCCTACGAAACTATTCTTCTGAAACATCCAACAAATAAATGCCTCTTTCAAATCCACCGCGCTCTATTTCTTTTTTCTTACGAAGACGTTCTACATCTTCAATTGTTGCACCTTCTGCACGCGCTAATGAAATGATCACTTCCAGTGCATCCGCAAGAGAATCTAGCGCATGTTCACGCTCTTTCATAGAAGCAAATTCACGAATTTCTTCCGTTCCAATTTTCGCTAAAGCTTGTATGTATGCTTGTCCTGTTAATTTTTGTGCTGTATATGTTTTTCCAGACCTTAAAATCTTCTCTGGAACACGATCTCTTACTAACTTGTTATATGCTGACATCATTCATCCTCCTATGTTTAATAACATCCGAGCTCTGCTTTATAGAAAAACCATTTTTTCTTCACGCACGCACTAAGCATATCAATTCCTGATCCATGTGCCCTTACGTGAGGAAAGAAATAGTGCTCTGATTCTTCTTCCTTACCATATAGAGTTTGGTACTCAGCTGGAATTGCTTCTTTTTTCACATCTTTTTCTTTCGTCACTTCGCCAGAAAACGCAACGCTTGGATGTCCTTCAAAAAACAACGCAGTTCGCACAGCCATAGATGGTGTACTATGCAAAGTATAATATGCTATTACGATCATGCCGATAACACCAATAATTTTCTTCATATATTACTCCTAAAAAAAAAGTGCTAACACAATTATACTAAAATGTGTTAGCACTTTCTCCCCTTTACCTTAAATTAACCGGCAGTAAAACTACTATTAATTCAAATTTCACTTTATTCCCCTTTAAATGCAGGCAAACGTTTTTCTAAAAATGCAGCAATGCCTTCTTTATGATCCGCTGTTTGTCTCATCGCATATTGGCCGCGCTTTTCAAGTTGCAATGTTTGTTCTAAATTGGAGCGATTTACTTCACATAAAATTTGCTTCGTTTGAATCATCGCTTTGATCGGCTTTTGTGACCATTCACTAATTTTTTGCTTCACAGCCGTTTGGAAATCCTCACTGATTACTTCATCAATTAAACCGATATCAAGCGCTTCTGTTGCTGATAATTTCTTTCCTTCCCAAATAATTTGCTTCGTCATATTTTCACCGACACGCTTTTGAAGGAAGAAATGGCCGCCACCATCTGGAATTAAAGCGATTCCAATAAAGTTCATCGCAATAATGGATGATATATCTGCCATCACATAGTCAGCTGTTAACGCAATACTTAACCCAAGACCAGCAGTTGGTCCATGAATCGCACTAATAACAAGCTTCGGCATCGTATATAAAGTCACAACAACTTCAGAAATGGTATTCATAATGCCATCAAACTTGCTTTCATCATTACTTGAAAGCATCGATTTAATATCTCCACCCGCAGAAAAACCACGACCACTTCCGCATAACACAACAATGTGTGCAGAACTCTCCGCTACTTCTTTCAATTTTTGTAATAACTCTTTTAATGTTGGCTCATCTAATGCATTTAACACCTCTGGGCGATTGACCATAACCGTTGCAACGTGCCCTTCATATTTCACAACGACAGATTCTGTTTTACTTGTTACTTCCATTATATATACCCCTCTTTTCTACATAAAGATTATACTTATATAATTATAGAAAGGTGGTGAAAAACCCTTCTTTTTTCTCAATTTTCTGTCTAATAATCTCGTAATTTGTATATGACCTTGTATAAAACAAACAATTCCGTTGAAAAATATAGAAATTAAAGTCGGTTTATCACCTCTCTTCATCTATTTACCATTACAATGAAATGGTGTATTCTTAAGTCTGATATAAAAATTAAATATAGAAATTCATTCTCCTTCCTATTTATATAGAGGTTCTGAAATAAAGGAATGAAGAAATGGAGGAACATATGGTTACTAAGTTCAAACAGACGGATAACTACTTCCCGCATTTCCTACTGCTATTCATTGTGTTTCAACCAATTTTAGATTTGTTAACGTCTTTTTCAATCTATGTATTACACATGAGCGCAACAGTCGGAATCGTAGTCCGTTTCGCCTTTATGCTTCTTGCATTAGGTTATCTACTTCTTCATCATAAACAACAAGGCGCGAAAAAGTATATTCTTTATTTATGTCTATTTGGCATTGTACTCGCAATTGGCCTTGTGAATAATTTAATGGTCAAATCTCCAGTTTCATTTGGAGAAGAAGTGAAATTTATTTTGAAAAGTGTATATCCAATAGTACTACTGTTTGGATATATTATCGCACTAAAAGAATTAAAAAATAACGACTACGCGTTTCATAAAATCATTACGTATTTCTTATATGCAACGTTAATTTTAAGTATTTCAATCATCGCGGCTATGGCAACTGGTACAGATTTCCCAAGCTATCCGAACTCAAAGATCGGTTCAAGAGGATGGTTCTTTGCTGGAAATGATTTAAGTTCCATTTTTGCAATTATGTTCCCAATCGTTGTCTTATACTCAGTTCATAAAACAACTTCTTTCTCAAAAGCGTATTACTGGATTCCAACTGTAGTTGCAATGTATGCAAGCATTATGATCGGAACGAAAGTAGGCTATGGTGCCATCGTTATTACACTTGGTATCGCCCTTTTCTTCTTATTCATTGAATATATGATACATCGTAAAAAAGAAGGAAAAGGATTCACATATCTTGTAAATACAGTTGTTGCTGCTGTCGTATTAGGAGGGTTACTCGTACTTACACCGCAAACTCCTATCGCAAAAAACATGACCATCCATTTACAAATATATGAATACAAAAAATCAGTACAAGAAGAAAAAGACCGAAAAGAAGGAAAAGTAGTTACAGAAGAAGAACATGAGCAAGGCGAACTAACAGACTCTGAAATGAAAAGTTTAATTTACAGTGATCGCGACAAGTTTTTAAAAGTATATAAACAATACTATAAAGAAGCACCACTATCTCAAAAACTATTTGGAATGGGGTACGCTGGTAACTATACAACGAAAATGAAGTTAGTCGAAATGGATTTCCACGACCTATTCTTCGCATTCGGAATTGTTGGCTTCCTTATGTACTTACTGCCACTTCTTTATTTCGGTATAAAAATATTCATTCGCATCATCACAAACTTCAAGAAACTATTTAGCGTAAAACATATGCTACTAGCTAGCACACTCGTCTTATCGCTCGGTATCGGCTTTATGTCTGGACACGTATTAACAGCACCAGCCGTTAGCATTTTCTTTGTTGTGATACTCGCTTACTTAATTGTTGATTTAGAAATAGAATAGAATAGAAAAGAAGCAGCATCCATCTGGATGCTGCTTCTTTTCTATTCCAACCCTTTACCGCCTCTAGCATTCAAAGTGCTAATTCTTTCTGCTCCAGTAATCATTGGTTTTGCTCGCTTTATTAAATTTTGTGTAGACTCTAACGTTAAAGATGCTTTATGTGCTTCTTCATTACTCCATACTTCAAAAACATATACAGCATTCGGCTCGTCATCAGAAATACTTACAATATATACCTCACAACTATGAAATACGTTCATCGATTCCGCAGCCTCTAGCAAAATATTCGTTAATTCTTCCCGATTACGTTCTTCCACAATAAACTTACCATACAATCCGAATTTACTCATTCTTCTCCCCCTAATTATGCCACTTCTCTTATCTCAAAATTAATAATTTCCATAAAAAAAACACTTAATGGCACACCTTTCTTATGTATGAAATGAGAAACTACTTATATAGAATAATTATTTTAATCAAATTATTAACATGATAAAATATTAAAGGCACTATTATATAAAAGAATATATAATAGATATGTCGGTTTTTTTTTGCACGAAATGTATTTCGAAAAAAGTGAGGAGAGTCCTTTGGTATTTAGTAGTTCGATTTTCTTATTTATCTTTTTACCTCTCGTATTATTTCTCTATTTTATAGTGCGTGCCGAGCTACGTAATTTCGTATTACTTGCATTTAGTTTAATTTTCTATGCATGGGGCGAACCGCGTTTCGTTCTTTTAATGCTCTTTTCCATCGTATTAAACTACTGCTTTGGCCTACTTGTGCATCATTATGATAAACGAAAAAATATGAAAGTCACATTTTTAGTTATGGCTGTGGTCGGAAATATTTTATTACTTTCTTATTTTAAATATATTTCATTTTTCACAGACATTTTAAACAAATCATTGCATTTATCTATTCATGTGGAACCTATTCCACTACCAATCGGAATTTCATTTTATACATTCCAAGCGATGTCCTATGTCATCGATATATACCGTAAAGATGGGGATGTTCAAAAAAATCCACTTAATTTAGCGCTATATATATCTATTTTCCCTCAGCTTATTGCCGGACCAATTGTTCGTTACAATATCGTCGCTGAGCAAATTAAAACGCGCATCCATTCTTTTGAACGATTCACAGAAGGTATTCAAATTTTCGTTCTCGGACTAGCAAAAAAAATATTAATCGCCAACCAAGTAGGATTTGTCGCCGATAAAATATTTGCCTTACCACCATCTGAAATAAGTGTTGGAACGGCATGGATTGGTATTATCGCCTACACTCTCCAAATTTATTTCGATTTCTCAGGGTACTCTGATATGGCAATCGGACTTGGAAAAATGTTCGGATTTGATTTCCCGAAAAACTTCAACTACCCATACATCTCTAAATCTATTTCAGAGTTTTGGAGAAGATGGCATATTACACTCGGTTCTTGGTTCCGCGATTACATATATATCCCGCTCGGCGGAAACCGTGTTTCAAAACTAGCGAATTATCGTAACCTCTTCATCGTATGGGGATTAACTGGTTTATGGCACGGGGCGAGCTGGACATTTATCGCCTGGGGCTTATATTATGGCTTTATTATTTCAATTGAAAAAGCTGGATTCGAAAAAATATTAAACAAACTATGGAAACCGCTGCAACATGCATACGTATTACTAATCGTTATGATCGGTTGGGTCTTCTTCCGAGCTGACAACTTCGCTTACTCGTTCCAATATTTAAAAGCGATGTTCGGCATAGGAGGACAATCTTTCATCGATGACAATACAATGTTATACGTACATGAATACATTATCGTATTTCTCATTGCCTTTATCGCAGCGACTCCAATTTTAAAACGAATGAAAAACATACTAGAACTTGCGCCAAAAACGTATATGTTCACGACGCAATTTGTACGTCCTATATTATTACTAACATTATTTATGATTTCGGTTATGTACTTGATTAACTCAACATATAATCCATTTATTTATTTCAGGTTTTAACTGATGTAGGAAGGAAAAGTTATTATGAAAAAATTGGGGAACCTCATCCTGTTTATCGGTTTTCTCACCATTATCTTTTCATTTGGCATATTATCGTTACTCAAAACAGACCGAGACATTTCACCAGTTGAAAATCGGCCGCTCGCTCAAAAACCAGCACTTACGAAAGAAGCTCTCCTAACTGGTAGCTTCTTTAAAGATTTTGAAACATACACAAATGATCAATTAATCGGACGAGATGAGCTTATTAAAAACTATACGATTGCCCAAATTAATATGGGCAAGTCTCTCATTAACGACATTATTTTAACTGATGATAAATGGCTCCTAAAAAACCCGGCGTGGACGACAAAATATAACGAAATTGACCAATCCATGCCTGCTATAAACGACTTATCTCAGTTTTTAAAAGAACAAAACGTCGAGTTTTACTTTGCTTTACCACCGTCAAAAACGAATGCATTATCATTTAAATTACCTTCTCATATTCACACTTATGCACAGGACAATTTAAATTACTTTCTAACAAAACTTCCAGCTGACGTAAAGCCAATAAAACTTATGGAACACTATAAACAGAACTATACGAACGAAGAAATACAGGACATGTATTTCAAAACAGATCATCATTGGAATATGGACGGTGCCTTCTTAGGCTACCAATATATAATGAACACAATCGGGCAACAGTCTTCTATATATAAAGGAAAAGAAATAAAAAAAGAAGACTACACTCGTACATGTGCGCAAAATAAACATTTAGTCGGAAGCTTCAACAACCAACTATACCAACTCATCGATGCAACTGGGGAAAAATTGTGCTACTACACACCGAAAGGCGGTTTCAACTTCACAAGCGTTACCGCAAAAGATGTGAAAGGTACTGTTCATCAAAACTTAGATGACATATACGGCGTAGAAAAACAAAAAGATACAACATCATACGCAGGATATTACACGGACGACTATCCAGAAATCGTCACCGAAAATAACAATGCACCAAATGAAGTACGCGCCTTAGTCCTAAAAGACTCATTCGCAAACGCAATCGTGCCACACTTAGCACAAAGCTTCAAACACACATCTATCCTCGACCTGCGTCACTATCACGAAAAAGATGTATATCAATACATTAAAGACAACAATATTAACATGGTATTGTTCGTGTATAGTGATTCGAATTTGAGTGGGGATATGTTTAAGTTTAAGAAATAGAAAGAAGGCTCTTGTAAATGTACAAGAGCCTTCTTTCTATTAAAAAATCAGTGGGGATGAATCCCCACTGATTTTTCACTTCATCTATAATTGAATTATAGATTTGGGTTGTTAAGAACGTTAACGTGTACAGCTTGGGAACCGATTTCGCTTGTAATAACATTTTTATCTGTTAATACTTTGAATACTAATGTACCTTTGTCAGTGTACTTAGTAGTTAAAGTATCGTAAAGGTCTGCCTTGAAGTTTGGAAGTGTAGAATCACTTGTTTGAGATACTGTTACATCTCCAAGTTTTACATCGCCAGCGTTAAATACAGCATCGCCGTTTCTATCTAAGTAAAGTTTACCTTGCTCGTCACCAGATTTTACAACACGTACTTTATGTTGTGTTTCTTTCGTTAAGTTAATACCTTTTACGATATCATCAAGGTTACTCTTCTCAAGCTCTAATACAGTACCGATGTTGATTTTCTTCTCAACGAAGTTTTCTGTTTGAACTGGTTTGAAGTTTACAGATTTAATAGCGATTGTTTCTTGAACGATTTCAACTGTCGCTTTACCAGCAGTTGCACCATTTTTCGTTAAGTGGATATCAACTTTACCTGGTGCTTTACCTGTTACAACAACTTTATTTCCAACAATTTTAGCATCAGCTATATCTTTGTTTTTAGACTCAACTACATAACCCTCTAAGTTTTCAGGATCAGAGTATACGCGATCTGAAGTGTACTTAGATAATTGATACTCAACTTTGTTAGAAACATTTAGGTCAAGTTTCGTATCAGGTGATTGGCCGTATTGACCTACTTTAGATACAAGTTCAAAGTTTTTAAATGCAACGTTACCTTCTGTTACATTCACATATAATGAACCTAAAGTAGCTCCATTAGCATTTTGGAAGTGAACTGTACCTTCGCCTACTTCGTTACCTGTAACCGATACAGTTTTTGTACCGATTGAGCCAGCATCCGTTGTTACTACATCTAATCCACCTTCTGCAACTACACCTGTTTTTGGAAGAACTTCTTTAATTGCAGCTGAGTTAGCACCAAATGGATCACCATATTGGTCAGTTGTTACGAATGTAACAGGTAATGTTTTATTTTGAACAACTTGTAATTTGTCTGGGTTAGCTTTTACTGATACTAATTTACGAGAATCAGTCGTTACTTTAAATTTAACATCTTTCGTTACGTCACCTACTTTAATAGTAAGTGTAGCTTCACCAGCAGCCTCAGCAGTAATATAGTTGTTTACTACAGAGATAATACCGTGGTTTGAAGATTTGATGCTAATTGATCCTGGATCAACTACTTTATCTTCTCCAGCAATTGTAGCAACTAATTTACTAAGAGATGCTTTTTCACCAACAACTAAAGTTTGGCTATTTAAAGCAAAGTCTTTACCAGCAAGCTTGCTGCCATAGTTTACAGCACCATCATTATCAGCATCTACCGCAAATACAACATTTTTAATTGCAGAAGCTGGTGTATCAAGGTTTTTCACTGTAATAATACCAGTGTTAGAAACTGTTAAACCACCGCGTTTTGTAACTTGTACTTCTACTTTGTAGTCACCTTGCTTAATGCCAACAGCTAGTTTACCTGTAGTAGAAGTAGCTTCTCCACCTTCAAAGATGTTTGCTGATGTACCATCTAAGTTATTTGCTACAAATTTGACGTCATGATCTGCTAAGTTTAAGTACTCAACATCAGCGTTACCTTTTTCATCGTTTAATTTGAAAGCAACTGTTTGACCAGCACGATCATCGTCAAATGTAAGTTTTTCTACTGCTAATTTTTTCACTTCGTATACGAATTTCGTTACGAATGATTGATTTTTCACTTTTACAGTAAGATTTTTATTTGGAGCTACTTTACCACCAAGTGTTACAACTGCAGAAGTACCGTCAGCACTTGCTTCAATCGCAACAGCTTTGTCTCCATCAAGAGTTACATCTTCAGCAGCAAGCTTATCTAAACCAGTACCTGTTAATGTTAATTTCGTTGGTTCAGAAATTTTCACATCAGTTACATATGCTTGTGCATTATCTTTTTTGCCATATTTTTTATCTGCTACTGCGATAAATTTAGCTGCTTCTGCACGAGATACAGATTTATTTGGCTCCCATTTATTTCCGCCTGTTCCTTCAGAAAGTCCAAGATTGATTAGGATGTTTGCTTTTTCTTCACCCCAATGATCTAATAAATCTTCAAATTTTGTAACTAACTCGCCGTTAACTTTATCTTTTAAGTTATAAGCACCTACTATCATAGAAGCGAAAGAAGCACGGTCAATCTTTTTATCTGGAGAGAAGTTTTCTTTACCATCACCTCTAACAACACCCGCTTTTTCAACAGCTGCAATGTATTTAGAAGCCCAATGATTTTTAGCATCTTTGAAAGATGGTTGTGCACCCTCTTCAACTTTTAAACCTAAAGTAATTGCCATAATTTTCGCAGCAGAAGCACGATCAATTTCTTCAGCTGGAGCGTATGTACCATCTGGCTTACCTTCGATTGCACCTTTATCTACTAAGTAATTGATAGAATCTAATCCCCAATGACCAGCTGGAACGTCTGGGAATGATTTTCCTGCTGCTGCTACTGGAGATACAACACCTGCTACCATTGCTGCTGTCATTGTACCTGCGATTACTTTTTTGTAAGAGTTAGTCTTTGCCATTTTATAAATTTCCTCCTTCAGGAATATGCTACTAGTTTCATATCATATTAAATTTGAAAACTAGCTAGTTAGAAAAACCATAAAACAATAAAAGCACAAACAAAAATACTATAATGAAAAGTAGTTCATATAATAAAATGATACAAACCGTTAAATGTAAATATAAGGTTTAAATACCATTTTTTGAAACAAGTTCATCATACTATACAAAACTATTCGTTATCAAGAACTTTCTCAAAAGAAGATTCGACACATTCTGATAATTCAGTCTTTTCATTGTATTATTAGTATATTAATAATACTCAAATATAGAAATGAACAAACTGTTTTCCTATAAACCACTCTCACTGCGCTTCGTATATTTTTCATATCGAATACACAATTGGAATTATAGCACATATTTCCACTTCATCACTTAAATGTTTTTTACAATAAATACAATTTTCAGACTGCATTCGACTAAAATTATTGTATTTCGACATTTTATTCTTCTTTTCGAATGTTTTTTTAACAAAAAAAGGTGTGAATTTACAAATAATTTACATATTAATGAGATATTCTTCTATTTTTGAAAACGCTTTCGATTTATTTCTCAATAAAACGAACTACTAATTTGCAAAATATAATCTATTTTTTAGAGATCGTTTTATATAGAAATTAACCATAAAAAAAGAGCCCACATATTGTGGACTCTTTTCATTGAAATAAATTTCAATTAGCGAGTTGCTGTTACTGATTTGAAAGCAGCAAGTGTATTTCCTGCTTTGTCAGTAGTCTTAAACTCATATTTAGCATTATTTTCTAGTTCTTTAGCTTTTACTGTAACTGTACCAGTTGCTAAGTTAACATCTGTTGGAGCTGTTACTTTAAGAACTACGTCTTTAGAAGCTTCAGCTGTTACATCAGCTTTTGTCGTAGTTAATACTACACCGTTTAGGTCAATTACAAAGTCATTTGCATCAACGTTTACAGCTTCAGAGAATGTTAAAGTGATTTCTTTAGCATCAACTTTTGTAATTTTAGCTGATTTGAATTCAGGAGCTTTTGTATCTACAACATTTACTAATAAGTTTGTTGTACCCATTTTTACTCCATCTTTGTTTGCAACGTTAGCTACTGTGAATTTCACTGTTTCTGATTTTTCGAAAGTAAATGTTTCTGGTAATTCAATTGTTACTGATTTTCCATCAGCATTAACAACGATTAAAGTACCTTCTGGTAATTTAGCACCAGCTAAAGTGTAGTTGTTTGCATTAGAAGCTGAATCAGTGCCTTGGCCACCTTTTACTTCTTTATCAAATGTTACTGTAAACTTAGTTTTGCTATCTGCAACACGCTCAACTTTAGTTGCTTTTGGTGCTACTTCATCTTTTTTACCTTCTTCTTTTTTCTCTACAACTTTTACTTCTTTAGTAAATGCTGCAGATTCATTACCAGCTGTATCTTTTACAAATCCTTTTGTAGCAGCAACTTTATAGTTACCCTTTTCTGGGAATGTTAAAGTGATAGCTTTTTTATTATCCTCAACTGGAGCAACAGCTACTTCTTTAGTTACATCTTTACTTGTATCTAAGTTAATTACACGAAGTTTTCCTTCTTGCGCAGTTACATCTTTATCGAAAGTAAGTGTTGCTGCTTTATTTTCATTAGCTTCAACTTTTACGAAGTTAGGAGCTACAACATCTTTTGTAATTTTTACTTCTTTAGTTACTTTAGTACCTACATTGTTAGCTGCATCTTTGTAGCCAACAAATTCAACTGTAATGTTTGCAGCTGTTTCTTTCTCTGTAAGAGCTCCTGGTACTGTAACAATTGCTTTTGTAGTATCTTGATCAAGAGCGATTGTAGTACCTTCTACTACTTTATTACCTTTTTTAACTACTACTTTACCTTCTGCAGAAAGTTCTTCTGAGAATGTAACTTCTAATGTAGCTACGCCTTCAGCAAGTTCTTTCACTTTAACTTCTTTAACTTCTGGAGCTGTAACATCTTTTTCTACTTTATAAGTAGCTTTACCTTCGTACATTTCCATTGTGTTACCAACTAAATCTTTAGCACCAGTTACGATTACGTTAAATGCTTCACCGTTTTTAACTACAGATGCAACATCAGCTTTTGTTAATGTAACTGTATTGTCTACAGGAGAAGCTGTGAATTTCGTACCGTTAATAACAACAGTTACTTCATCTGCACTTAACTTTTCACTGAATACTACTTTAACATTTCCGTCTGGAGTAGATACTGTAGATACAGTTGGAGCTACTTCATCGTTAAAGAAAATTACTTCTAATGCTTTTGGAATGTCTTTTCCATCTACAGATTTAACATCTTTAACATGTGCAACATAAGCTTGTTTATTTACAAGTGCATTTTTTAGTGTAATAGTTGCTGATTTTTTATCTTTGCTTAACTCAACTTTTTCAATATCAAGTTCTTTTGAACCTTCTACAACTGCAAAGTTTGCAGCAGTTACATCTTTAACTTCAGTACCGAATTTAACTTCGATCTCTTTAGCGTTGATTGCTTTAATAGACTCAACTTTAGCTTCTGCTTTTTGTCCGAACTGCATGTCAGTCTTAGCAATGAATTTAGCAGCTTCTGCACGAGTTACAGATTTATCTGGCTCCCAACCATTACCAGTACCATTAGTGATACCTAAAGCAACTAAAATGTTAGCAGCTTTTTTACCCCAGTGCTTTTCTAAATCAGAGAATTTAGTTTCTAATTCTCCGCTTACTTTGCTGTCTAATTTGTATGCTTTTACGATCATTGTTGCCATAGAAGCACGATTAATTTGGTTGTTTGGATTAAACTTACCAGTTTCATCCCCTTGAATTACACCAGCTTTTTCAACAGCTGCGATATATTTAGCAGCCCATGAATCTTGAGCATCTTTGAAAGATGGTTTTGCACCCTCTTTAACTTCTAAACCTAATGTAATTGCCATAATTTTCGCAGCAGAAGCACGGTCAATTGCTTCAGTTGGAGCGAATGTTCCGTCTGGCTTACCTTCGATTGCTTTTTTTGCTACTAAATAATCAATGTACTCTGCACTCCAAGAACCAGGTTGAACGTCTGGGAATGATTTTCCTGCTGCTGCTACTGGAGAAACAACACCTGCTACCATTGCTGCTGTCATTGTACCAGCGATTACTTTTTTGTAAGAGTTAGTCTTTGCCATTTTATATATTTCCTCCTTAGGAATGTAATACTAGTTCCATAAGTTTTTAAATAGATATTCTATTTATTTTTGAAACTAGTAGATATAAATGTGGTTAACGTATTCTTTGTACAGAATAATAGAATATCCTGTATTACGGAATCGTAAAGAAATCATACACCCTTTTCATCCAATTTAAAATCTCAAATTCGACAAAAAAGTGAATTTTCGAAATTCTGAACGATCATTTTTTCGACTTTTATTTTAAAACATCCAGATTATAAAATCAGAATATTTTAAATGAACGGAAAAACGCGTCAGAATTACATTTTCAACCATCTTCTTATAACCATTTACAACTATAACAGAAAAACGTTTCCAATTTCAATATTTAACTATTAAGATATTACGACATTAATCGACAGCTTATTTTTATATACTTCGACATTTTTATTACATTCTCATTCTTTAAAATTACCAAACCTATTTTCTTATAATTTACCAAATAAAACGCATAATCCTAACATTCTCTATATAAGAATGTTAGGATTATCAAACATACATCTTATCTCTCAAACTTCTTTTTTATGAGCATACATTTAAAAGTATTTATACAATTCGACATTTTTCTACAAATATTTATTTTCTTTCGACATTTTATATTTTTCAACTAATAAAAAAAGAGGATGTCCTCTTAAATTAAGATTACATTCCCCTTTTTTCGAACTCTTTTGAATTCAAGTCACTTATGATGTAGCGAGACGCTGTTGAAATTTGTTCTCTCAATTCTTCTACTCTTTGTTCCAATGTTTCTTGTACATATTCTTTTTGTTCCAGTTGTTTCGTTGCCACGTTATACAAAGTTTCAGCCGTCCAGTCACCATCTACGTTTCCGATAATCGGCTGATTTACTTGTTGTAAAAATGAATCGATCTTTGGATCATATGAAATACCGACCATAGGAATATTAGCAACCGCTGATAATATAAGCGCATGAAGTCTCATACCTATTAGAAGCGAACATTCCGACAAAATTGAAATTTTCTCATGAATATCCAGCTTATACGGAAGCATATGAGCTTCTTCTCCCATTAAGTTAATAATATCGCGTGATGCATTTTGATCAAATGGTCCGTGCATTGGTACGAATAAAATATGGTATCCTTCACGCTTAAATTTTTTCAGCGTATCTGCTAGCTTCTTCATATAATCTTCTTTCGCGTCCCAATACCTCACACTAACTGCAATTACTTTCCCTTGAATCGAATGTTTTTGCAGCCAATCCGACTTCATTCCTTCTGGTTGACATGCCAATACTGGATCTGGAACTAGTTCGATCTCTTTCTTAATACCCATTTCTTTTAAATACAAAAATGAATCTTCATCACGAACTGATATATATGCCGCTTTGGATACTTGCCATTTCACTAATAAACGATTTTGTCTTTTCGTAATTGGACCAATTCCTTGCGCATAAATATAATACGGCTTCTTCAAAAAACGAGCAATCCGCATAATACCTGTATAGTACAAAATGCTTTTAATACTCGTTTTATCTTGAAGGAGACTTCCCCCTCCGCTAATTAAACCGTTACTTCTCTTTATTTCCTTATAAATTGCTCTTATATCCCAGCGATTTACTGCCTCTACACCGTACATTTTTCTTGTATAGTCGGGGTCATTCGAAAGTACAACAAGCTCAAGAGTAGGATTCTCTTCATGTAGCGCTTTAATAATTGATTGCAAAATTGCTTCGTCCCCAACATTATAAAAACCATAATATCCTGATAAAACTAACCGCACTCTTAATCTCCTCCAACATTTCGCAATCAACTTTTTGTCATTCAACAAATTGCTATCAACTCTTTAATAAGAAAAGTTGGATAACTTCAAATTGATTTCTTTCACAAACATATACATAGCCATACTCATTTATAGACAAATTTACTTACTTAAAAATGGAATTTGCTTTTTGGATATCCAGTTCAACTTTAATGCGCATATGCCATATATGAACAAGGCCACACAAAATGCTAAACCACTATACATCATTGCAATAAATCTAGAATCTACCACATTTATTACAGTAGATGTGAAATATAATCCTATACCTACTATACTAGATACTCCGATTACAGCAAAAAATCTCCCCATGCGAATTGAATAAGCCAATTCTTTTCGAATGTATATATAATTTACGATACAAATTATGATATATATGATCAGTGTACTATAAGCCGCACCAGTTATGCCAAATTGACTTACGAGTACTATATTTAATATGACTTTTACAAAACTCGCTCCAACAACTATCCACGCCGCTTGCTTAGAACGGTTAATTCCTTGCAAAATCCCTATTGATAATACCATAAGTGATGTGAAATACGAACTACCAATTAAAATAGCTAACATGCCGCTCCCTTTAGCATCTGTAAACAACCCAACATTTAACGGGACTGTAAGTGCCATGAGCCAGATTGTTATCGGCGTTGTTAAAACATGAGCAAGCTCATTTGTTCGTTCAATTGTGTGTTTTGCTAACGCTATATCTTTCTTTGTTAATGCAGCAGTTAACAACGGGATTAACGGAAATACCATCGCGCTTGCAAACACGACAATTAATTGTGTAAACGCAAAGCCACGACTATATATACCAAATTGTTCTTGAATCGTTGTAGTGGATTCATGCAACATATGTGGAATCGTTACAGAATCAACTAAATTTAACAACGGCATCGATAATGCTCCAATCGCAATTGGAATCGAAACCTGAAGTATCTTTTTTGCATTTTCTTTAAAGTCTTGCAGTGAATATGTATTACTTTTATAACGATATATACTTTTTACATACTTCAATCTCAAATAGATAAGTGACGTAATTACCCCAAGGCAAGAACCAATCATTGCGCCGCCTGTTACAACATCACTATCTTTATTCCAAGATACGAATAAGAATGCAATTGCTAACATAAAGAAAACACGAATGAACTGCTCAATCACTTGTGACACCCCGGTAGGAATCATATCTCCAAAACCTTGGAAATACCCTCGATATACCGCCATATATGGTGCGATTAATAAAGCAAACGAAGTGACAATTAATGGGAGTCTCGTATCTTGTCCACCAAGCATATTTGCAAACATACTTGATCCAATCATAATAACCGAAAATCCAAGCACCCCAAATATTACTCCAATAATAGATGCTGACGTAAATAGTTTGGCAATCCCGCCCTGGTCATTCTTCTCATGAAGTTCAGCGATTAACTGTGATATAGCTAGCGGTACTCCCGCTACTGATAAAGTTAAAGCTATCATATATACAGGAAAAACAAGGCGGAAAATCCCAAGCACTTCATCTCCTGCTATATTTTGTAACGGGATTTGAAAAAAACTTCCCAACACTTTCGATAGAAACGTTGTAATCGTTAAAATCGCAGCGCCTTTCACAAACTTATTATTCATCTTCTAGCTCTTTTCTTTCAATATATAATTTAAATACTTATTACATCATAAAACGAGATAGCTATATTCTTCTCTTTTTTGAAAATTTTCACTTTATCTCATTTAGCTATCATACCAAATTTCTTATACATTGAATACTCTCTTTCTTTATGCCCTTCAAATATAGCATGTGCAATAACACCTTATTTATATCCAGTTTTTTCTTCAATTTACTACTTCTACTTATTCCAGATAAACATGTGCTATAATGTAGCTATTGTCAGTAAGAGGAGTGTTTACAACATGCTGAATTCGGTAAAAAAGCTGTTAGGAGATTCTCAAAAGAGAAAACTAAAAAAATATGAACAACTTGTTCAAGACATTAATAATCTAGAAGCAAAACTATCTGATTTATCTGATGAAGAATTACGTCATAAAACTATTATATTTAAAAACATGCTACATGATGGAAAAACAGTGGATGATATAAAAGTAGAGGCGTTCGCTGTTGTACGTGAAGCAGCAAAGCGTGTACTTGGATTACGACACTACGATGTGCAGTTAATTGGTGGCCTTGTACTATTAGAAGGTAATATTGCAGAGATGCCAACTGGCGAAGGAAAAACATTAGTTTCTTCTCTTCCAACATACGTACGTGCTCTTGAAGGAAAAGGCGTTCACGTTATTACTGTAAATGACTATTTAGCAAAACGAGATAAAGAATTAATTGGCCAAGTTCATGAATTTCTAGGTTTAACGGTTGGATTGAATATTCCTCAAATCGATCCTACCGAAAAGAAACTTGCTTACGAAGCTGATATTACATATGGTATTGGAACAGAATTCGGCTTTGACTATCTACGTGATAATATGGCCTCTTCAAAAAATGAACAGGTACAACGTCCCTATCATTTTGCTATTATCGATGAGATTGATAGCGTTTTAATTGATGAAGCGAAGACGCCTCTTATTATCGCGGGTAAGAAATCAAGCAGCACTGATTTACACTATTTATGTGCAAAAGTTATTAAATCATTCCAGGATACTCTTCATTACACGTACGATGCAGAATCGAAATCTGCTAGTTTTACAGAAGACGGTATTACAAAAATAGAAGATTTATTTGATATCGATAACCTATATGATTTAGAACATCAAACTTTATATCATTATATGATCCAAGCATTACGAGCTCATGTCGCTTTCCAATGTGATGTTGACTATATTGTACATGATGAAAAAATTTTACTTGTAGATATTTTCACGGGCCGCGTTATGGATGGTCGCTCTTTAAGTGACGGTTTACACCAAGCTCTTGAAGCAAAAGAAGGTTTAGAAATCACGGAAGAAAACCAAACGCAAGCATCCATTACAATTCAAAACTTCTTCCGTATGTATCCAGCATTATCTGGTATGACAGGTACAGCAAAAACGGAAGAAAAAGAATTTAACCGTGTATATAACATGGAAGTTATGCCAATTCCGACAAACCGTCCTATCATTCGTGAAGACAAAAATGACGTCGTGTACGTAACAGCCGATGCTAAATATAAAGCTGTACGTGAAGATGTTTTAAAGCACAATAAACAAGGACGCCCGATTTTAATTGGGACAATGTCTATTTTACAATCTGAAACCGTTGCGCGTTACTTAGATGAAGCGCATATTACATATCAATTATTGAATGCGAAAAGCGCAGAACAAGAGGCCGATTTAATTGCAACAGCTGGACAAAAAGGACAAGTTACAATTGCGACGAATATGGCCGGACGAGGTACTGATATTATACTAGGTGAGGGTGTTCACGAACTTGGTGGATTACATGTAATCGGGACAGAACGCCATGAATCAAGACGCGTTGACAATCAGTTAAAAGGTCGTGCTGGTCGTCAAGGAGATCCAGGTAGTTCTCAGTTCTTCCTTTCTTTAGAAGATGAAATGTTAAAACGTTTCGCACATGAAGAAATGGAGAAATTAAATAAATCACTGAAGTCAGATGAAACAGGACTTATTCTAACTTCTAAAGTTCATGACTTCGTGAACCGTACACAATTAATTTGTGAAGGTAGCCATTTCTCAATGCGTGAGTACAATTTAAAGTTAGATGATGTAATAAATGACCAACGTAACGTTATTTATAAATTACGTAATAACTTGTTACAAGAAGATATAAATATGATTGAAATTATTATTCCAATGATTGATCATGCTGTAGAAGCCATTTCTAAGCAATATCTTTTGGAAGGTATGCTTCCAGAAGAATGGGATTTCGCTAGTTTAACAGCAAATATAAATAAAATTTTACCAGTAGAAAACATGCCATCACTATCAGCGAATAATGTACATTCACCGGAAGATTTACAATCCGTTTTGAAAGAAACATTATCTCTTTATAAAGAGCGCGTAAATGAGCTAAATAGCCATACTGATTTACAGCAGTCGCTACGATATGTTTCCCTTCATTTCCTAGATCAGAACTGGGTAAATCACTTAGATGCAATGACTCACTTAAAAGAAGGCATCGGGCTAAGACAATATCAACAGGAAGACCCTACTCGTCTTTATCAAAAAGAAGGCTTAGATATCTTTTTATACACATATGGTAATTTCGAAAAAGAAATGTGCCGCTATGTTGCAAGACATTTAGGTGTTCCTGAAAACGTACAATAACGAGGTGAAAGATTATGTTATCATTCCTAAAAAGAGCTAAGAAAAGCGGAAAAGATACGACTGTCTCTAGTAATCAATTATTCGGACAAGAAGAAACAAATACTGAAAATAAAACAGTAAAACCAACGCTTTACTTCCACCCTAGCTGGGGTGCAGTAGCACAAGAACAAAAATACATTTATCAATTTTTACATAAAGAACTAACACGTTTACAAGAATATCAAATTTCTTTATCTGGAATTGAGATTGAAAAACGTGATAATGGTTATGACGTAGCTGTATTTATTCGTAGCACTGTCCCGAAACCAATTTCTTTCGAAGAGGTTACATTAATCCTTCTAAATAAAGAGAAGAAACTATGTGCCCGCAAAACATTTAACCTTTCTGCATTAGGAGATATTCCTGCAAATGTAAATATGCCATTCATCTTTACATTTGAGCAAGAAACAATTACAGGTGCCGAATTATCGCAAACAGATTGGGAATTAGCGTTTGAACTTGAAAGTAAGCATGTATTAGATTTAGACCCATCTTGGGAAGCTCAGTTACCTGAAGCAAGCAAAGAAGCTTTACGTAATTTCGTAGACAATTTAACACCTCCAAATGATGGTGAAATTAACTTCCTAGGTCTGCAAGCTGCAAGAAAAGAAAACGGTGATTTACATACAACGCTTCTTATTCGTAACGGTTGCAAAGACGACATTCAACTAGAGCAACTTCCTCTTCACATTGAAGATGCAGCAGGTGCAGTTGTTGTTAAAGGTGCTTTCACATTACCGAACCTTGAAATTAAAACGAACACTACAAAACCGTGGTCATTTGTCTTCCCTGCTTCATCTATATTAAAAGAAGATATGGATCTATCTTCTTGGAAAGCATTTGTACCACAAGACTAATAATAAAGAGAGGCTGCTTCCAAAGCTACCTCTCTTCTTCTTTTTCGTACAAAAAAGCCTGTTCAAAAAGATGGTCATCACACCTCCTTGGACAGGCTTATTCTTTATGTAAAATTTACTTCGTTACTAATAAACGTTCAATATGATATTCAGCTTCTAATTTGCACATTTCATCTGCATGGTTCACTTTATTTCTCTTTAATTGCTCCACTTGCTCTTCGGTCGGTTTTTCATTAATAAACTCGTTAATTTTTTCATTCACTTTCATCGCTAATGCTTGATGGAAATCTGGATGTCCTTTCAACTCTTCGTCTACTTTATTAATCCAAGTTGATTTTGTGTATAAATACTGTTTCCACTGTTCAACAAATTGCTGCATATCAAATTTTTCTTCATGCCATTCAATTTCTTTCATATACTTCTCAAAAGAAACAACAATTGATCGCGTAATCCCGATCTTCACTCCATGTGGTAACTGTTTGTACATCAAATATTCCCTCCAGCTTACAGCTCTTCCTTCTGAATATAAAGGAATCTCAAAATTCATATACCTTCTTATAATAGCACATACCTAATCTAGAATGTTACTATACTGCTAAGATTAATAAATGTCAATAACATAAAAATATCACGATATAAAGATATTAAACACAATAAAAAACACCCTCATACGAGGGCATTTCCTTACATAGCACCAGCTTCTACAAACTGTAATTTATCTTTCTGCTCATTACTCGCCAGCGTTACTAACGTTTTTTCAATATGAGTAGGCACTTGTTCTAGCGTCACACTCACTCCTGACTTATCCGACTGCTCAATGAAATTAAATAACGCCATTGCGCCTGATACATCCATATAGCGCACATCTTTCATACGTAAAACAACCGGAGACTTTACGTCTTGTAAAGCATAAAAAATACGATCCACTGTTAAAAATGAAAGTGGGCCTTTAATTTTATATGTCGCGTCTTTTTCTTTTACAATAGAAGCTTTACGTTCTTTACATTTCACCATGTATATAATGAACGAAAGAATAATACCGAACGCAACAGCAATCATTAAATCGAACTTCACTGTGACAATCATCGTTACGAGCATAACAATGACATCACCTTTTGGTGCTACATGCATTTTCTTCATGCTTTCCCAATCAAACATTCCAATACCAGTTAAAATTAAAATACCTGATAATACAGCAAGCGGAATGTATTGTACGACCGATCCAAGTCCCATAATGAAAATAAATAATATAACACTATGCATACTTGCTGAAAGCGCCGTTTTACCACCGCTTCTTATATTAACGATAGACCGTACAGTCGCCCCTGCCCCTGCTAATCCGCCAAACAACCCGCTCATCATATTACCGATACCTTGTCCGACCAGTTCTTTATTACTTTTATGACGTGTACCTGTCACATTATCCATTACGACCGATGTTAACAACGAGTCAATCGATCCTAATAAAGCAATACTAAGCGCTGGTAAAATAAGTTCTGCAATCCCTGTTCCACTTAAAGATGGAATATGAAGCGTCGGCATCGCTTCTGGAATCGTCCCAATTTTTTCAATCACCTTATTTAATGACAAGTTTCCGATAATCGGTAACTTCACTGTAAGCCCTTCTAACGCAGAAGAAAATAAAGGAAGCAAAGCCGTTACACCGACTAATGCAACTAAACTAGACGGAATGGCCTTAATCCATTTTCCAGAAACAATCATTACAATAATCGTTAATACTACGAGTAGAAAACTATTTTGCACATGCTTTATTTCACCTAAAATAATAATCAATGCGATACCGTTCATAAATCCTGAAACGACAGGATACGGAATGTATCGAACGTAAGAGCCAAGCTTACATACACCAAATAAAATTTGAAACAGTCCCGCCATCATAAAGGCTATAAAACTCGCCTCTAATCCGTGCGTCGCAATAACTCCTGTTGCAATAACCGTAATCGGTCCAGTTGGCCCCGTTACCTGCCCAGGTGTACCACCAAATAACGCCGCAAATAAACCTGCAAAAATCGCACCATACAATCCGACTAGTGCTCCCTCAGATGTTCCCGTTGCAGCAATACCAAATGCAATGGCAAGTGGCAACGCAACAATCGCAACAGTAAAACCTGCTAAACATTCCTTTGCTATTTTTTGAAACATATAAATAACCACCTTCACATTAAGTCCACGTTCCATTGTACACCTAAAAGAATATATTCGTTAGCCCACTTTTTACAGTATCGTGACGTAAACGCATTCAATTGTAAACTTCCGCCGCATCTTTGGAAACTATTATAACTATGTTATAATGAACAAATTAAATCTTTTATTATATATTTGGAGGCACTATGCTAACTTTTGAAGAAAAATTATCGATCATTGAATCTTTCCCTGAATTAGAAAGAAAGAACGTATCATTAAAACGCGTGAACTTTCACTTTGAAGAAAGTCGTTTAGATAAAAAGAACGTTGTTTATCACTTACATCCAAACGGAAACGGATTTGTATATGCAAGTGGTATTAAAGGTTACAAAACGGATGATAAAGGTATGGTTAACATCCGCGAATTTTCAGCAGATGAATTACGCTCAGTAATCGAGCAATCAATTGAACTATTATCTCAAGAAGAAATCGTAATTCCTGCAGAACCTGCGAAAGAAGAAGAATGGCAGAACGAAGACGGTCATATCCTTACTCTTATCTCAGAGGACGATATGTGGAACGTGTACGCTGGTGTAAACTTAGACGGTACATTCAACTCTTATCCAGAAGCTGCGGAATACCTTGATGAAGAAGGATTTTCACGTAAGTAATACGATTTAAGGAGGCCGTCCCATTTTTTAGGGATGGTCTCTCTTATTAATAAGTAGGCTTTTTGGATCGTCCCCCTAAATTTATAGCATCAAAACTTCTTATTCTCACTATCCCCTATCAAAATTTGAATTTGACAACTATACGTCTCCGCATTAAAAATATCACTAACTAACTCCACTTCAATAAAACTCTCTACTTCTATACTATTTTCTTTCATATATTTAATCATAGTATTTCTACGTTCCTCTTCATTCTCTTTACTATACGCTAACGTTATATATTTCCCGCCCGGTAATACTTTTATATTTTGCATCTCTTCCATATGTACATCATCTCGTACTTTATTAAAAACATACTTCGGTTCTACATCCCAATTTGCATTTACATTGTAGAGAATCCCCATCTCCATTTCCATTTTCTCTTCATAATCTTGCACGATTTTCTCTAAATCGGAATAATACAGTAACTCCTGTAAACTCCCTACTTCTTTACAAGGCGCAACAACGACATAACGTTGTTCAAAAAATTCAATAGAGATTTCATCATTCTTTAATATTTCCTGTGAACTCACTACTTTCGCATGTAAGTCATCAATCGTTTCCATTACCTCTTTCATTTTCTTTATATGCTCTTCCGCTTCTTCTCTCTTCACTTGTAAAAATCGTAGCAATTTATCCGTATTACGTTCCTTAAAAATCTCTTGCAGCTCTACTATGCTCGTGTTCAACTCTCGACAGCTTTTTATAATATCAATGTGAATAAATTGATCTATAGAATAATATCTATACCCCGTTGATTCATCAACATGTTTTGGAATAAGAATCCCCATCTTATGATAGTATCTTAGCGCTTTTATCGTAATATCCTTTATTTTTGCAACTTCTCCAATAGAAAACATTTTTTTCATTTGCATCTCTTCCCTTATATTTTTTCGCATACAACCATTGACTCTCCCCTTAGAGGAGCCCTTACTATTTATAATAAGTCATTTACATTAATAAAGGGAGTATACAATTATGAACACAGTAAAATATAGAAGTCTTGTTAAGGAAGACTATAAGCCTATAAAACATTTAATCGGTGAAGCATTTGGATTTAATGAATTCATTACAGATAAAAAATTTTTAAACTCAGTATTAAACTTTTATCTACACAGTTGTATTTTAGGAAGTTCCTTCAGTAAAGTAGCCGAAAAAGATAATAAAGTGATTGGTGTCATTTTAGGCGATTCTGAAAAAGATAAAAACCGTTTAAAGAGCTTCCATAACACTGTTAGCTTTGCCTTTAACACGCTAAAGCTATTCATAACGAATAAAGAGAATAGAGAATTTCTAAAAGCATTTATACAAGTACAAAAAACATATAAAGAACTCATTCAAGGAAAAGAAAATCAATTTCAAGGCTGTATACAATTATTCATCGTATCCGAAGAATCTAGAGGTCTTGGAGTTGGGAAGTCTTTACTAAACGATTTGTTCCAATATATGAAAAAAGAAGACGTAACATCTTTATATTTATATACAGATAACGAATGCAACTATGAATTTTATGATAGACAAAACTTCCAACGCATACAAGAAAAAGCAGTTAATTTTGGACCAAAGGAAGAAGATTTCAACGTATTTTTGTACCGCTATAACTTTAACTAATTAATATGTACACTTGATGCTTACAAAAATAATAAAAAGCGGAGATACATACTCTCCGCTTTTTTACATATACACTATTTCCTTATTAAAAAAGATAATCTTATTTGTATAAATCGGTTTCTATTGTTTTGCGCCTTTCAACGACTCTCTCAGGACAAATTTTTGTAATTTCCCACTCGCATTACGAGGCAGTTCATCCACAAATAAATAGTGACGTGGACGTTTATAATCTGCTAATTCATCACTTTCTTTACAATATATTTCCAATTCTTCTTCTGTAATCGCTTCATCTTTCTTTACAACAACAGCCACAACACGTTCTCCCCATAATTCATCTGGCTCACCAAGCACCGCAACATCTAATATACCAGGATGACTATGTAGAAAATCTTCAATTTCACGTGGATAAATATTAACGCCTCCGCTAATTACCATATCATCCACACGATCTGCGACGAATAAATAGCCATCTTTATCGAAGTAACCTAAATCACCAGAGTGATACCATCCTTTATACATCGATTTTGCATTTGCTTCTTCTCGGTTATGATAACCAGCCATCATAGTTGGGCCGCGTAAAATAATCTCCCCTACTTCATAAGGAGGTAATACATCATCTGGTTCTGCTGGTGCATCATCATTTGGTTTTACAATGCGGATTTCATGACTAAAGCACGGTGTTCCTGCTGAACCTGCTTTCGTAATTTGATCTTCTTCTACAAGAAACGCAACAACTGGTCCCATTTCTGTCATTCCGTATATTTGTACGAGATCAATATAAAGACGTTCTTTACATTCCTTCACTAATGCTGGAGCCATTGCCGCTCCTCCATATATACCAATCTTCATCGATGTTAAATCGTACTGCGTTAAATCTTTTTGCAGTAACATATTCCACATCGTCGGTGCTGCAAAAAATGTCGTAATCTTCTCTTCTTGAATCGTATGTAATACTCTATCCGTATCAAAGTGATGTAAAATAACATTCTTTCCACCAACTTGAATACGCGGAATGATTCCAGCATTTAACTCACCGCAATGATATAAAGGCGCCACTACAAGCCCAGCACTATCTCTATTATATTTTAAGAAATACGTACAAATCATACTATGCTCAGCCATTTCACGATGGCGATGTAGCACGCCTTTCGGATGACCTGTCGTACCGCTCGTATATAGCATAGAACAATAATCCATTTCATCAATTTCGATATCTACTTTGTCAGAAGATGCTGCATTCACTTTTTCATGGTAAGAACTAGCATAGGAAGGTGTATCGTCTTCTACGTACCAAAAAGACGAATTTGGAAAATCTCGTTCAATGATAGCAACAGTTGATTCAACTGCTTTTTCAAAGACTACTACTTTCGAGGTTGCATCTTGGAGGATATAAGATAATTCTTTTGCTTTTAAGCGGAAATTAATCGGGTTAAAGATCGCTCCAATTTTCGCACAAGCTAAGTAAACGTTTACAAATTCACGGCAATTATATAAGTAAACAGATACAGTATCTCCCTTTCTTACCCCTTCTTTCAATAGAGCTTGCGCCGTTTTATTTATTTGCTCATCCCACTGTTTATATGTCCAGCGAATATTTTTTTCCGGCTCTACTAACGCCTCTTTATTCGGATACTTACCAACAGCTAAATCAAATATTCTCCCTATCGTCATGTACATGCCAACAATTTCCCCCTTTTCTCTTTCATAAATCTATCATTTCGTCTATAAGTAGACATTGTCCTCTAATGATTTGACTAATTTTTCTGATTATTATCGACATAGTTTTACAAACAGTGTGGTCTCTTGATAAATGAAATTATAGCCACTTACTCACAACAATATAAAAAAGAGGCTATTCCAACTCGGAACAACCTCTTTCTTCTTATACGAATAGCTCTTCTAAAATTTTCAGTTTGTCTTCTGTATATTTTACGAAGCCATCGTTATATGATTTTGGATCTTTCGGATTTGCGAAGTGCGTAATTGCGCCTGTCTTCGGATGAACAAATTTACTTGATGCACCACAGCCAAGTCCGATAATCGATTGAACTTCTTCCATAATAACAATGTTATAAATACTTTCTTGCGTCGGCATTGCATAACCAACGTTCTCTAAGTTACCTAAAATATTCTTTTGACGATATAGGTAATATGGTACGTAATTATGCTTTTGCGTCCACTCTTCTGCTTCGTGCATCATCGCTGTAATTTCTTCGCGACCAGCTACTTTATATTTACGTTTGTTTTGCGTCATTTCAGAAGCACGTTTGAATGATAACGTATGAACTGTTAACGATTCTGGCATTAACTTTTCTGTTTCATCTAACGTATGCTTGAAAATATCTAGCCCTTCACCAGGAAGACCAATAATTAAGTCCATATTAATATTGTTCATTCCCATTTCACGAGCTAAGTGATACTTCTCAATTGTTTCTTCTACAGTATGATGACGCCCAATTGCTTTTAATGTCTCTTGATGGTATGACTGCGGATTAATACTAATACGGTCAATGTTCCATTTATTTAACACTTCTAGTTTTGCTGGCGTAATTGTATCTGGGCGACCTGCCTCAACTGTTACTTCACGCACATTTTTCACATCTGGGAACGCTTCATACATTTCTTCATACAGCATATCCATCTCTTCTGCTGTAATACTTGTCGGTGTACCCCCGCCGTAATAAATCGTCGTAACTGTTACACCTTTTTCTTTTAAAAACTTACCAATTTCCCGAACTTCATAATGTAAACCACCTAAGAATGAATCAACAGAGCCTTGGCGTCCGTTAATTGCATACGCCGGGAATGTACAATATGCACATTTTGTTGGGCAGAATGGAATACCGATATAAATACTTACTTCCTCTTTCAAACGGTATAAATCCGGAACTACCGCTAATTGGCAATCCACAATACGCTGAAGAAGTTCAATTTTCTCTTCATGAATTAAATAGCTTTCACGAAGTTCTTGGTGTGCTTCTTCTTTTGACATACCACTTTGAAGCATTTTATGAAGAAGTTTTGTCGGACGAACTCCTGTTAAAATGCCCCAGCTTTGTTCAAGACCAGTTAACTGCTGAAGAACAGAAAGATATACATAAGAAACAACGTGCTTCACTTGCTTCATACGCTCTTTTTCATCTGTGAAAGCAGATAAATCTTTTGCGAAAGTTTCTTCATACACATTTCCAGTAGCAACATCTGTTAAACGAGCAGATGCTTTCACATTCTCTTCAATGTGTATATCAACGATAAGATTTGCTTCCTCTTGTTCAAATCCAATCGTACTATCTTCAAAAAATAAGCCGCCAATATTTTGCAGCGGACGTAAAAAACGATCATCTTGTAACGTTTTAATTGAAATTAACAACATTATCACCTTTTCATTTGCAAACTCTCTTTAGTTTACTTGAAGGGCGTTTGTAGGTCAATACAGAAGGTTTTACCTTATTTCTATATCCTATTTAAAACAAACTGAATATTAGTTTTTCACGAACTTTTCCTAGTTGTATAGACATTACAATATGCTCTTGTTACAATCTAGAACGTATTAATACTTGCTACTAATTTAAAATACATCTAAAGGAGGACTGTTAACACGACATATATACTATAACGTGTTAAAAAATAACTATGAAAAAAAGGTTTTACAACATTTTAGCACTATCTTTGGCATTACATGCATTTATAGCACCTACCCATTCATTCGCAGAAAATATAGAGAAAACTGCGGAATTGTCTATTGATGAACAAGCGTTAAAAAGCATTGAAGAACATGCAAAACAGCATAGACATGACGAAGAAAACGACCTTGAAATCTCGGGTGAATATCTTCTCCACTTATCAACAAAACTTCCACTATACGATGCAAACGACTTAAAAACCAAAACAAATATTGAAATTGCTGAACCAGTAGTAAAGGCAACAAAGAAAAAAGGTAATACATATTACGTACAAACTACATCCGGTTCTGGTTGGGTTAATAAGGAAAATAATAGTTTAGAAGTACAAGAGATTCATAAACTTTCAAATCAAAAACTAATTGTGAAAGACGAAACATCAATATATTCATTCCCTTTCCAATCGTTTAAAGAAGAAACGACATTACAGCCACAAACAGTAGCTCCTACTGAACAAGCTGGAAATTGGTTTAAAATTCAACTGAACGGAACTGAGAAATGGATTTATGCTCCTTCAGCTACATTTGAAGGTACAAAAGCATCATTATTTGAAAAAACAGGTTCTATCGAAAAGAGAAGCGCAACTTTCTTCAAAACACCATCTAATTTGCCTACAAATAACGTTTATGGTGTTACATTTAAAGAAATGATCGTTCCAAAAGGGAATGAAAACATTCGTCCTGGCTACGCAATGGAACCGAAATACATTACAATTCATGAAACTGCTAATACAAGTAAAGGTGCTAACGCGTTAAATCATGCGAAGTACTTAGATAGCCAAGCACGCGGAAATACTGATCGTTCAGCATCTTGGCATTTTACAGTGGATGACAAAGAAATTTATCAACATCTTCCATTAAATGAAGTTGGTTGGCATGCTGGAAATAAGACAGGAAACTATGAATCTATCGGAATTGAAATTGCTGTGAATAGTGATGGGAATTATACGAAGGCGGTAGAAAATGCCCGAAAATTAGCTGCTTATTTAATGAACGAATTAAACATATCTCTAGATCACGTGCAAAAGCATCAATTTTGGAGCGGAAAAAACTGCCCTGCATTTATGATTCAACGCGGACAATGGGATGCTTTCTTAAAAGGCACGAACGCTTACTATAATGAACATCGTAAAGAGGTTATGCCACCGCCAGAAGTCCCTCATGAAAAAGATGACATTACAGGTGGTTGGTATGAACAAGACATTCGTCAATTAGCAGCTAGGAAAATCATGTTCGGTGATGGAAATGGTTCTTACTGGCCAAACCGCCTCGTAACACGAGCGGAGTTTGCAAATTTAATGTCGCGAGCTTTAAAATTACCGGCTGGAAACGCTAAATTTACAGACTTAAACGAAGCACATCCATCTTTAGTAGACGGAATTAATCGTGCAGCTAGCGCAGGTATCATTAATGGTCGTGGGAATAATAAATTTGATCCGACTGCTACAATAACACGTGATGAAGCTGTTATTATGATTGACCGTGCATTAGAATATAACTGGATTTATAGAAAAGAAGTGAAATTACCATTCACTGACCAAAATTTAGCATACGATAAGAAAGCATTACAAAATGTTTACGCATACGGCATCGTAAAAGGGAACGAGCGCAATGAATTCGTACCAAAAGGCACAGCAACACGTGCTGAATCAGCCGCATTTTTAAATCGAATGCTTAAGGTTATTGAAGCTTAAACAAAAAACTAAAAGGCATAAGAGATAACATTTCTCTTATGCCTTTTATAAAACTATTAACTATTTTTAATCATAAATCTAAGACGTATCCCTAATAAAACAAGAGCAAAACCAACGAATGGAAGATAATTCATATCATGTCCTGTGGCTGGAAGGCGTTGTGCATGAGACGCACCTTGTCCTTTTTCTGGTGAGGTAGGTTGTTCTTTATCTACGTTTACCATTCCTTCACCCGGTTTCTCTGTCTCTTCACCTGGCTTTTCTGTTTCCTCACCCGGTTTCTCTGTTTCTTCACCTGGCTTTTCTGTTCCCTCATCTGGTTTCTCTGTTTCTCCACCCGGTGTTTCTGTTTCTCCACCCGGTTTCTCTGTCTCTTCACCTGGCTTTTCTGTTCCCTCACCTGGTTTCTCTGTTTCTTCACCTGGCTTTTCTGTCTCTTCACCTGGCTTTTCTGTTTCCTCACCCGGTTTCTCTGTTTCTTCACCTGGCTTTTCTGTTTCTTCACCTGGCTTTTCTGTTTCTTCACCTGGCTTTTCTGGACCTTTTTCTGTCTCTTTTTCATTCAATACTTCTTGTTTCGCTACTTTATTAGCTACAACATTTACTTCTACTGTAACCTCTAACGCTTTGTAGCCTTCCGGCGCTTTCGTTTCTTCTAACGTATACTTTCCTGGCACTAAGTTTTCGAATTTCACAACGCCGTCTTTATTCGTTGTTTTCGCCTCTCCAACTACTTGACCAGTTTCATTTTTTAGCTTAAATTCTGCACCTTCTAGAACTTTTCCACTCTCTGCATCCTTTTTGATTACTTGTAAGCTTCCTAGTTCTTTTGCATTTTCTACTTGTACTTGTACTACTTTGTTTGCTTCCACAACGACTTCAATTTCTTCTTTTAACAACTTATATCCTTGTGGTGCTTTCGTTTCTTTTAATGTGTATGTTCCTGGTTCTAATTTCTTAGAGGTTACTTTACCAGTTTTATCTGTTCGTAACGTCTCTACTTTTTTACCATCTTTGTACACTTCAAATTCTGCATCTGATAATACTTTCGCTTTATCTTCTGCATCCACTTTTACGATTTCAAATTGACCAAGGCTCTTACTGTTCGTTACTTTTACATCAATAACTTTTTCACCATCAACTGTTACATGAATTACTTGTTTTGTTAACTCATAACCTTCTGGTGCTTTTGTTTCTTCTAACGTATATTCACCAGGCACTAGTCCGTCTACTTTAACGATTCCAGATTTATCTGTTGTAATTCCTTCTTTTACAACATTTCCTTTCACATCTTTCAATGTAAATTCTGCGCCTGCTAAACGTTTCGCTTGATCTTTATCATCCGTCTTAATAATTTGTAGAGAACCTAAGATTCTTTCGTTTTCTGCCTCTACTTTTACTACTTCTTTCTCGTTTTGTATTGTTACTTTCCATTCTTTATTTGAAAGCTTGTAACCTTCTGGTGCTTTCGTTTCTTTCACTGTATATTCACCTAATGGTAATTTTGGTGACATCACTTTTCCATTCTCATCTGTTTTCAGTTCCGCTACCATTTTACCATCTTTATATACTGTAAATTCTGCACCTGATAATACTTTCGCTTTATCATTCGCATCTACTTTTACAATTTCAAATTGACCTGTTACTTTTTCATTCATAACTTCTTGTTTTACTACTTCATTTGCTACTACGTTTACTTCTACTGTTACTTCTACTGCTTTATAGCCTTCCGGCGCTTTCGTTTCTTCTAACGTATACTTACCTGGCACTAAGTTTTCGAATTTCACAACGCCGTCTTTATTCGTTGTTTTCGCTTCTCCAACTACTTGACCAGTTTCGTTCTTCAGTCTAAATTTTGCGCCTTCTAGAACTTTTCCACTCTCTGCATCCTTTTTGATTACTTGTAAGCTTCCTAGTTCTTTTGCGTTTTCTACTTGTACTTGTACTACTTTGTTTGCTTCCACAACGACTTCAATTTCTTCTTTTAATAATGTATATCCTTGTGGCGCTTTCGTTTCTTTTAATGTGTATGTTCCTGGCTCTAATTTCTGAGAGATTACTTTACCTGTTTTATCTGTTCGTAACGTCTCTACTTTTTTACCATCTTTGTACACTTCAAATTCTGCGTCTGATAATACTTTCGCTTTATCTTCTGCATCCACTTTTACGATTTCAAATTGACCTGTAGCTTTTTCAACAGTTTTTTTATTCAACACATCTACAGTCACTGTTTTATTAGCAGCTACATCAACATGAACTAAGCTAGATGATAGTTCGTAACCTTTTGGTGCTTCAACTTCTTTTAATGTATATGTTCCAACTGGAAGTTGTTTTGATAAAGCTTCACCTTTACCATCTGTAATAATTGTTTCGACAACGTTCCCATCTTTATCTATAACATCAAATTTTGCACCTGGTAAAAGTTGACCAGATTCACTATCTTTTTTCAATAATTTAAATTGACCATTTTCTACTTTTTTCGTATTCTTCATAACAAATTCAATTATGTTTGTATTATCAATTGTTACTTTTACTGGTGTATCAACTTTTATATATCCTTCTGGTGCACTAATTTCTTTTACAAAATAATCACCAAATGGTAAATCTTTAACTTCCGCAATACCCTTTTCGTTTGTTGTAACAGTAGCCACAACATTATTATCTTTGTCTATAACATCAAATTTTGCGTCTTTTAAAACAATGTTTTCATCGTTTTCATCAACTTTTTTAATTTGTAAATTTCCTTTTTCAGCTGCCGGCTTTTTCCACTTTGGCCAGTTAAATTTAAAATTATGAACCTCAAATCCATCTCTTTGGTGTAACCCACCAACAAAGGCTTGTCCGTTAATAGAGCCACCCTTTGTCTCTACAACTGCATTAGGCGCAAATACACTTCCTACTACACCATATCCTTTAGTTGTTATCTTTTTAGCATTAGGGAACACCCAAATGACTTTACTAGCTAACTCAGTAAAAAAGGAATTAGGGTCATATGCTTGAGAGGTATTAACTAATGTGAACCCGCCCTTATCTGTCGTATCATACAGGATTGCACCGCCACCAAAATTAACTTCTTCCGCATCTGAATGAATAACAATAAAATCTTTGTTATTTACATTTGGAAGATAAACATCCTTTACATTGAATGGTTCTTGCCCTTCTAATCCTGAAGAGACATAAATATTAGGATTATTTACATCTTCACCGATTCCAAAGGTCATACCCGATTTTGGTTTATCAGTGTGTAATTGGCCCGCATCCTCAATTACACTATCAACATCTTTTCTAAACTCTTTAAATTTCGCATCAATCTCCGCTTGCTCTTTATAAGAGATACGGTCATATGATGATTCCATTGCACCTTCTGGGTCACCATCTTTTGTCATCGCCACTGTTCCATCTTGGATAATTACTTGTCCTGTTCCCGCTTTCGTAAATTGACCGCCTAGTAATAATGACGGATATCCTTCATCTACCCATGTCGCCCCAGCTAAATTATTCGCTCCAGTTGCAGCCGCTAAGACTGTATAACTTGATGCATTCATATTTTTTTGAACAGCCATCGCACCCTCAATATCCGCACTCGTTGCACTATGATCTCCAAAAATGATTGCATTGTAATAAGATACATCACCTAAACCTTTTAATTCTGTTGTAGCTGCCTCTGCTTTATACGGTAAATGGATTAAAAAATTCATACATACTAGTAACACAACTATAAAACTACTACTTAATTTTTTTATTTTTTGATTAAATGATTTCCTCAAAAAATTCATTCCCCCTTTTAAACTTCCTAAAACCAAACAAAAAAGCATCTTTCATATGTACCAAGCCTTACTCACAATAACTTAAAATCATCCATTTAAATAAAAACAAGAGACTCTACAACTGCTTAATAAAATTACTACAATTCATTTTTGAGATAATACGTGAACTAAACTATCATGCGGAAGTATTTTTTGCATATGGAGCTCAACAAAATTAATCTGAAGAATATTTCATGTGGTGTAACTATTTTGGCAACATCACCCACTTTACAACAGTTTTCTAAAGGATTCAAGTAAATTGTATAGATTCCAGACACAATTCACCTTCATGAAACGCTTTCATTCCTAAAATAAAATGAAAGAAAAACGTAGCCCAAAAGCTACGTTTTTCTTTCATCGTTTCGGTGTATTTTTATGATTTTTCAAAAATGGAAGCGGGAATTGCTTACGGAAATGTTCTTTAATCATATACTCTACACCGTTCTCACTATTTGAACGTGTAATCCAGTCTGCTGCTTGTTTTAACTCTACAGGCGAGTTCCCCATCGCTACACCAAGCCCTACATTTTCAATTACTTCTAGATCTTCTAAACTATCTCCAATCGCAACCATTTCGTTTAGCGAAATATTTAAATGCTCTCCAAGCAATTGTAATCCGCGTAATTTTGATACATTTTGCGGCAAAATTTCTATTCGTTTTGAATCACACTCAATATACTCTATATCTTGGAATGCTTTTCGTAATGTATTTAACCCTCGTTCTTTTTCACCTTTACTTTGGAAAATCACATCAATTTTTGGTGCAGCTACTGGATGATCACGAAGCGCATCACCTAACGAGTCTACAAACTGAACCGGATAAAATAACGGATCTGCACTTGATAATACAGTACGCGCAATTAAGTTTGGTGTATTCCTCTCCCGATTTCCGATTGAAAACCGTTCATGAGAAATGCGGATGTTACAATCAAAGTGCTCTAATACTTGCACAATGTTAAACGTCTTCTCTTCCGATAATCTTCTTTGAACGTACGGCTTATCTAACGTTGCTGAAACGAAAGCACCACCGTGTGTCACTAGGATAGAATCTAATTTTAACGCCTTTGCAACTTTATGAGCAGACTGAAAATTACGGCTCGTAAATAATGTAACGTATACATCTTTTCTTTTCACAAATTCAATTGTTTCTCGTAATCCTTTTGCAATTTTTCCGTTGTTGTATAGTAGTGTCCCATCTATATTAAGAGCTAGTAAGCGATAAATCATGTCGCACTCCCCCTCTTCGCTGTTGTACTCTATCCATAATTTATGAAATAAATGTAGCAAATAGAACGAGTTAGAATTACTACTGAAAATTTGGTTTACTATATACATATACACTCAGTAAAGGAGATAGTACAATGCAGGCACCACCTTCCTTTTATGAAGGCGATACGTTAGAAGTCGCAAAAAAATTACTCGGACAGAAACTTGTACATATTGTAGACGGAGTAAAACGAAGCGGAATCATTGTAGAAGTAGAAGCATACAAAGGTCCCGATGATAAAGCAGCACATAGTTACGGAGGTAGACGAACGGACCGTACAGAAGTCATGTTTGGTGCACCGGGACATGCTTACGTATATTTGATTTATGGTATGTATCATTGTTTTAACGTCATTACAGCGCCAGTTGGCACCCCGCAAGGTGTTCTCATTCGAGCCCTTGAGCCAGTAGATGGAATCGAAGAAATAAAACTAGCACGCTACAACAAAAGCGACATTACAAAAGCGCAGTATAAAAATTTAACGAACGGCCCTGGCAAACTATGCCGTGCCCTCGGAATTACTTTAGAAGAACGAGGTGTATCCTTACAAAGTGATACATTACATATTGAACTCGTCCCAGAAGAAGAACACCTATCATCACAATATAAAATAACAGCAGGACCTCGTATTAACATCGACTATGCAGAAGAAGCTGTACATTATCCGTGGCGTTTTTATTATGAGGGACATCCGTTTGTTTCAAAGAAATAAACGATCTCAACAAGGAATATTAATAAAAGAAGACTGTTCCATAATGGAACAGTCTCTCCTTTTTACTCCGAGCCTTCCGCAGTCGCAATATTATCCTCTAAGTTTTCTCTTGATAATTCAGCCGCCATAAAATCAGCTGTTTCTGGAAGTGCTAAATGCATATGAGCTTTTTGGCAAATTTGGATCGTACAGTTTTCAACAACATAATCGAAAACATGTCCGCCTCCGCTTCTTGCATCGTCAATGTAATGTAAGTGGAAACCAGCTACACCAATACCTTGCGCGTAATCTGGTGTCCAAAATCCAGCAAGCGTACCTTCTGTATGTTTAAATGAAAAGATTGGTTGTGATTTCGTCACTTCAACGAGCGGTGTATACGGTTTTTCTTGTCTTGGAACAGTTCTCGTTCTTACTTCACGGAACGTACCGTCCATTCGAATACCGTAAAATAAGTTTTTACTTGGCATTAATTCATGTAATAATGCCTCAACTTCTTCACGATTCATCGGACGCTCTACTGTATAACTCATTTCTTTTTCAAAAAACGTTACAGTCGCAAACGGTGTTGTTTCTTCCGGTTCTACTTTTTCTGCTGAACCGTCTGAACGTAAATGATAAAATTCGTTATCGAATGCAATCATTTCACCATCTAATTGATCAAATGTGCCGATGCCGAAATCACCACGTTCTTTCAATTCCTCAAAGCTAATTACACCATCATATATACCATCTAATAGCGCAAGCATTGTAGATGTTTGATATACTTCATTACTCGTTTTCGTTCTTTTTGCATCAATATCAATGAATTGTGCAACAGTCATCTCAATCATGCCTCCATTAGTTTAATTGGTTTGGTAATAATTTTTCGCTTAATTTAATGTTGTCACGGTAGTCAATTGGAACATCAATAATGACAGGGCCGTCTGCTGCTAGTGCTTCTTTTAATACACCTTCTAATTCATCAGGCGTGTTTACACGAAGACCCTTTGCACCGAAACTTTCTGCATATTTCACAAGATCGACATCGCCAAACTCTGTAGCTGATGTTCTACCGTATTTCATCATTTGTTGGAATGCAACCATATCATATGTACCATCTCTCCATACAAGATGTACGATCGGTGCGTTTAAACGTACCGCTGTTTCTAATTCCATCGAAGAGAATAAGAAACCACCATCACCTGACACGGAAACAACTTTCTTGCCCGGTTCAACTAAAGTAGCGGCAATTGCCCAAGGAAGTGCAACACCTAACGTTTGCATACCGTTACTAAATAATAATCTACGTGGTTCATAAGAACGGAAACATCTTGCCATCCAAATAGAATGTGAACCGATGTCACATGTAACGGTTGTATCGTCACTAATTAAAGAACGAAGTGTACGAATCACTTGAAGCGGATGCGTAACACCTTCTGAAGCACGGTTTGGAACTTCTGCTTGTTCTGATAATTTCGCACGTAATCGTTCTAACACTGCTTCTGATTTCGAACTTAATACAAGTTTCGGTAATTTTTCTGCAATGCTATTTACAGTTAAAGCAATATCACCAATTAATTCGCGCTCTGGTTGGTAATCATGGTCGATATCTGCTTGATGGTCATCAAGATGGATAATCGTTCTGTCTCCAAGTTTATTCCAGAATTTCGGATCATACTCAATTGGGTCATAACCGATCGAAATAACAAGGTCTGCTTCTTCTAGTAAAATATCACCTGGTTGGTTACGGAATAATCCAACACGGCCGAAGAAATGATCTTCTAACTCACGCGAAATTGCACCAGCTGCTTGATATGTTTCAACGACAGGAAGTTCTGTATCCGCAATTAATTCACGAACGGCTTTCGTCACTTCATTTGTGCTCGCTCTCATACCGAGTAAAATAACTGGTAATTTCGCCGATTTTATTTTTTCTACTACATATGTAATTTCATGTGTGGGAGCGATTCCAAGCTGTGGCTTAGAAAGCGCACCGATAGACTCTACAGTCGTTTCCGCTGTCATAACGTCTTGCGGAAGACTTACTAAAGTAGCTCCTGGATTTGTGGAAGTCGCACTTCGGAATGCATTTGATAATGCTTCTGGCACATTATCAGGATGCTCTACTTCTACGCTATATTTTGTGATTGGTTCGAATAGTGCAGCATTATCCATAGATTGATGCGTACGTTTTAATCGATCCGTACGTGGAACTGCACCTGCTAAAGCAACAACGGGATCACTCTCCGCATTCGCAGTAACAAGACCTGTCGCTAAATTCGATGTCCCTGGTCCTGAAGTTACAAGACATACGCCCGGTTTCCCTGTTAATCTACCAATAGCAGCTGCCATAAATGCTGCGTTTTGTTCATGACGACAAACAATTAACTCTGGTCCTCTTTCTTGCAGTACATCAAATACAGAGTCAATCTTCGCTCCTGGAATACCAAAAACATGTGTAACACCTTGTTTAATTAAACAATCAACAACAAGATCTGCTCCTTTTGTTTTTGTCTTCACGTCGTTTGCTTTTACACCTGTACTCAAACTAATCATCCCTTTATTTCATAATGTGTGTAATAAAGATTTTAAATTTCACCTAGTTAATTAATGTGGTGAAGTATTATTTATTATTATATTACAAATGCATTATTTTTCCAACAATATGAATTTGACATCATTTTGATAACCAGTAAGGAATGCGCTTACAACCCTTTATTTATCTTGAAATAATATTTTTATAACTTCTCTAAAAATGTACAAAAAACTTCCATCTTGTCACAGTATTAAAAACATAACAGTACCTTGCAAAGAACACTAGCAAATGATATATTTGTAAATATTGGAATACCCATTAATTGGAACACGCTTTGTAATTCGTATCCCCCTTTCAAAATATAGCATTCTCAACTTTAATCCATCATTCTATAAAGGAAAGTGATTGTTATGAACAAAAATGAATTTTTGGAACAACTTAATTCTTCCCTGCGGAATATGCCTAATGCAGAAAAGAAAGATATTATTTCAGAGTATGAAACTCATTTTATCAGTGGTAAACAAGATGGGAAATGTGAAGAAGAAATTGCTAGAAAACTAGGAAACCCCAAAACGATCGCGAAAGAACTTAATGTTTCCTATGCAATAAGCAATGCTGACAAGAAACGAAGCTTCAAAAATATGATAACCGCACTATTTTCTGTTATGAGCTTAAGTGTTTTAAATTTTACCTTTATCATTATCGCCTTTTTCGTACTACTCTTTTTATTACCGATTCTTCTAGCACTTATCATTGCTACTCCACTATTAATCATTTCACCTATTTTATTAATAGGGTTAGGATTTTTTAAAGGGTTTCATCAAATCAGTTATTCCGATGTTTACAATGTGTTCATCGCTTTTTGCAGCGGTTTACTCATATCCGTCATATGTTACCAAATAGTAAAACATCTATACGCAACTTTAGTAAAGTATTTGAAATGGAATATAGCTATTTTACAAAGATAATAATGAATATAAAAGGAGATTAAAATGAAGAAGTATACTTTATATCTACTCATGTTACTTACAATTTTATTTCTATCAGCTTGTTCAAACAGTGCACAACATAAGGAAGAAAACGATGTGCAATCTATTAAAGATGTAACGATAAAAATTCCAGAAACTATATTCACTTCCTCAAAAAAGAATGAAACGATTAACGAAGACGAAATGAAACAAAATATAAAAACGTATTTAAATTATAGCGGAGAGTTAGACGAAAACATCGTTCCACTTTCGTCAGCCATGTCTGACGAGGAAGTCACGGAATCCGATCGGAAGAAATTAAAACAACTAGTAGATTTAGCGCAACAAAACGATGCGAATTTCCTTAATTTTATTAGTAACAATACGATTCCTGATGATTACAAACAGCCTTCGAAGGAAATTCATGATTACATTTCAGCGTCTACGGCACTTTCAGTGGAACTAGAGCAAGAATTAGATAAACTCGCGCAAGATGGTAACTTATTCAAAACTGATTTTTCTTTTACAAAACGCTTTGAGAAAGTGAATGGTAGAAAACAAAAAGAAATTGAAACATTTTTGAAGGAAAAGAGTATTAAGACGGAGTATTTCCACAAATAACAAACAAAAAAGACGCCCCTATACAGGGGCGTCTTCCACTATTACGCTTGTTGTTGCGCGTTATATAATTCTTCAAGTGGCTGCATGATAATTTTGTTAACGTCAGTGATAACGATGTTTAAACGTTGCTCAGTTTCCATTAACTTTGTGATTTTAGCATCTTGTTGAATGCGAGCTACAACTTCTTGTGCTTTTTGGTTATCTTCTTCAGTGATTTCTTGACCTTGCATCATTTTTTGTTGTAGGCCAAGTTGCATTGTGCGGAACTCATCGAATAAGTTCTTTGAATTTGCATCACCTTGTACTGCTGCGTAGCTTGCTTTTAATGTTTGGAAATCTTCGTTTTCAGCGATTGCTTTTTGTAATTCATATGCAACATCATGAATGTTTTTTGTCATTTTATTTTTCCTCCTTTAGAAGGCTAGCACTTGTCATGCGCACTGCCTTTTCAGTGCATTTACATACGCACCTCTTCTTACCATATCAAACTATGCAAGAGATGTGAAGAAATTTCACTTTTATTTCTATGTACTTACCTTATTATTTAAGGAACAACAGTAATAATCCTTGCACAATTCCAATCATACCGCCTAATAAGGCACCTAAATACGTAATCATTTTTAGTTCATTTTTTGTAATGGACAGCACTAAATCTTCTAGTCTCTCCGTTGAAAATGTAGATACTTCTTGCTGGACAATTTCCGCAAGTTGGAGATTGTTTAATATACTTTCTACGTTTTCTGTCCCCCACTTTAAGCCTTTCGTTACAGCACTTGGGACTAGCTTTTCCTTGATTGTTTCTCGAACTGGCTCACATACTTGCTGCACAGATTGATTTAAAAATTTACTCACTGTTTCTTCAACTTTAACCGCTGACAATATGGAGCTTACAATCATTTCTTTTTCTACAAACGTTTCTAATTCTTTTACATCTCTTCCTTTTAACTTTTCCCACTCTTTTTGCAGTACGTCAGTTAAAAGCTGCTTTGTTCCATCTTGCCCTAAAAACTTAATGACTTCTGGCTGCACACGATCCACTACACTTACATTCCCTAAAAACATTCCGACTAAGTTAAGTAGCGTTCCCCTAGAAGCAAAGAAATCATCAATCATTTTTGAAAGACGTGCTTTCCCTTCTTCACTCTCAAAGAAACTAATTCCTCGCTCTAAAATAAATGCCGAGACATTTGGGATTGTATTCTCTATTTTTTCATGAACAGAATGAGGTAAAACCTGTTCCCATGTATATGTATAATACTCTGCTAAAAATGCCTCTATTTTTTCTGTAATCACATGTTCGATTTTCCCGGTCGCCTCTTTTTCTACATGTACTACATTCCATTTTTCTAACATATGTCGTAACGACTGTTCATTCGTAATTACTTTATCCACTTCTACTTGTGTCCATTGAATTAAACCTTTTTGAAACTCTTCATTTGTTAATTTCTTTCCGATTCCTTCTGGCGTTAACAAATGTTCGACAACCATTTTCCCTAATTGAACAGCAAGTTCATCGCGGCGCTTCGGAATTAACCCTGGTGTAAATGGAACTTGAAATTTTCCAATATAAATAGGGCGATGAGGACGAAATAACATTTTTATCGCTAAATGATTTGTAAATCCTCCAATAATCGCTCCGAGCCCTGTCGTCGTTAACATACTTAACCATATATTCATTACAATCAACCTTTCGCTTCTCCAAAACTATAGCATATCATCATACGGACAAAAGTATAATGGTATAAAAACGTATTTGCAATATATAGCTATGCCTATTATGCCAACATTTTGTTAGTAAAGGAGTGATTTCGTTGGTTCTCGGTATTTTAACTTCTCACCCTCATTATGAGCAAATGTATTACACCGAAATCGCTAAACGCGCTCGGCTTTATCATAATGTCGTGGCCCAGTTTACGCCATTTGGTATTGATCCTAAAACGGACCTTGTCTCTGGTCTTATTTATGATACAGATACAGGAAAATGGAAAGAGCAAATATTCCCTATTCCTTCTTATATTTACGATCGTTCTTCTTTTAACGAGGAAACGGACTTCAACAAAGCAAAATCAATTATTCACTCATTACACAACCGTCCTACCACTACCTTTTTAAATAACACACTCATTGACTTAAGCGAACTTCATGATTTATTTCTCACGAATAAAAAATTATCTCCTTATATACCAAAATTTGAAATAGCAACGATACAAAACATTTTCAAACTGTTATTAAAAACAAAAGATATTATTATACGGCCTACTAACACACATTCCAATGAAAGTCTGTACCGGATCACTTATAAAAACAAAACGTTTCATATCGATACGATAAATGATGACTATCATACTTCTACTCCAATCAAACGGACAGATGAATTTATATCTTGGTACAAATCTAACATACGATCAGCACGTTACATCACCCATACAATGCTGCAACCACCAAATCAATTAACATACCCGCTCCATATTCGAACCATTTTGCAAAAAAATAAAGAACAGAAGTGGACTGCTATCGGCCAATTTATACAAAAAAGCTCATTTCCGAATCAACTTTTACTTTCGGCAACGGATGATTCCTCGCTGCATTCATTTTCAAAAATTAAATACGTACTATCTAGTACCGGTGTACAATTATTACAAGACGCTTTACATGACATTATCAATGAAGTGTTTCAAACATTAGATGAATCTTATTCTTCGTTATTCGAGCTAGAGCTTTCCACTATTATGGATCAAAAAGGGGCAATTTGGCTTATGTATGTCAACACGATTCCCCCGTACGAACATTACATTCGTCATAGTGATGCACTAGCCGAAAAAATATATCACGGACCACTAAAGTTTAGTCGCTTCACACCATAATGAAAGGAGGTAACACCATTTTGAAAGAGCACATATATACATTAAACATTTCAAATGAGCATCCAAATAGTATTACTTTACCTTACATTTTTTCCATTACACCACCAATTGCATCTCTTTCCTTCGGCGTACGCCATGTTGCAAGTGAAGAGGTGAAAATTCATTATTCCTTTACTCGCGAAATCATTATCGGAAAACAAATTGCAGAGAAACTTTTACTTCCTCATTCCACTACTATCCATGCATTCACGCAAAATGAAACCATTATTTTCGGACCATTAATCGGGATTTTCACAACTGGTTTTAACGATGACTCTTCTAATCCTTTAGGAAACCGTTCAACTTCTCTCAGCGAGTTACTAACGCCACCATTCACCTTGCGACCATTTGTATTTGTTTTTGGTGTGCAACATATAAACTGGGCAGACGAAACAATTGAAGGGTATTTCTTTCAAGAGGAACAGTGGATTAAGAAAAAAGTCCCTTTACCGAATGTCATTTATGATCGATTACCAAATCGGAAAGCCGAAAATTATAAACCGATCGTAAGAGCAAAAAGAAAATTAGAGCATGACTATTCCATTCCGTGGTTTAACCCAGGTTTTTTCAATAAATGGGAAGTGCATCAACTTCTTATGAAAGATGAATCCATTACTCCCTTATTACCAAACACGGAAGCTTTTCAACATTTCGAACAAGTAGAACGCTTTCTTGGCACGTATAAATCTGTTTACATGAAACCGATACACGGTAGCTTCGGGAGAAACATTCATCAAATATTTTACTCTCAAACAGAGAATTGCTACTACTGTCGTTATCGCGAAAATGAAGAAAATAAACTAAGAAAGTACCAATCATTAGAAACGCTTCTGAACCATGTGTTAAAAGGACATGATTTAAAAAAGTTTATCGTACAACAAGGTATTTCCTTACTTCGCTTCGATGGGCAACCTGTTGATTTTCGCATTCATACAAATAAAAACCATTTCGGCCAATGGATGGTCAGTGCAATCGTTGCAAAAATTGCTGGCAAAGGTAGCTTAACAACGCATGTAAATAGCGGTGGCGATACGAAATTACTGCAAGAACTTTTTCCAGATTCAACGAAACAAGTTCAAATTGAAAATAAATTAAAACATACAGCCTTACAAATCAGTTACGCGCTCGATGAACAAGTAACCGGAAATATTGGAGAAATTGGTTTTGATATCGGTTTAGACACAGGGGAAAACCCATGGCTCTTTGAAGCAAACTCTAAACCTGGGCGAACTGTATTCCAAGATGAAAAGTTAAAAGAACAAAGTGAACTGACGCGCCAATTATTTTACGAATATGCCATCTACTTAACTGAACATTCTTTGCGCGATGCAAAAGAAAAAATGGCTCAAATAAAATCCGGAACTCCATCAAACACCGAACATATCCCATCCCCTATGATTCACTCACAAATACAAAAACAAAAACTTCCACCTCATTCATAAGGTGGAAGTTTTCTATTTACACAAGTTTCACTACAACCTCTGTTTCCACGTTACATACTCCGCAATAAAAAATATGATTGCAGTATTCATTTGAATTATTATGTGTTAATCCATCTACTGCACTTAATAATTCTTGGTCCATATACGCACTATAATCGTCTATGTAATCTACAGTTTTTCCATAATCTTGGAGTATACCTTGGCAATTTTGACAAGAATATGTTTGTGATTCTAATGCGTTGCAAAGCGGGCAAATTCCCATCACGATTCCTCCATACGTTATCATTTACAAGCAGATTGAAGAGAGCATCTAGCCGTGCATCGGAGCGTCCTGTCCCCCCTACTTAAAATAGAACTATAAAGTTGCTACCGATTTAATTTTAGTAAGTCATAAATAAGAAGTTAATGATTTGCCCCACAATAGCGGGATACAAAAAGAAAAACATATTTCATATCGCTCTTAGTTTAGCCTTCTTTCTAAAAAATACAACGATTACTCTTATTTCATAATTTACGAAATCACTAAGATTTTTTTACAAAATTTACAAATTATTATTTCGTATATCTTTCTAGGTAACATCCATACTATGAGTACAAACTTAATTACCGATGGATTAGCGCCAAACGGGGCGATAATCTGGTTCAAATCCAGCTAGTCCAACCAAAAAAATTTTTATAACTCTAAGGAGGATATATTCCTATGGCAAACCAAAATTCTTCAAATCAATTAGTAGTACCAGGAGCAACAGCTGCAATCGACCAAATGAAGTACGAAATCGCTCAAGAATTTGGTGTACAATTAGGAGCAGATTCTACGGCTCGTGCTAACGGTTCTGTTGGTGGAGAAATTACAAAACGTCTAGTTGCAATGGCTGAGCAAAGCCTTGGCGGATTCCAAAAATAAATATATATGGCAAAAAGGTCTCAAGGCATATGCCTTGAGACCTTCCTTCATTTACTGCAACATTTGTAAAAACTTCTTCGTGCGTTCTTCTTTTGGATTTGTAAATACATCTTCTGGTGTACCTTGTTCGACAACGACACCGCCATCCATGAAAATAACGCGGTTCGCAATTTGATGCGCAAAACGCATTTCATGCGTTACAATCACCATCGTCATGCCTTCTTTAGCAAGTTCTTTCATTACTTTCAGAACTTCTTGAACGAGTTCAGGATCAAGTGCTGACGTCGGCTCATCAAATAGTAACACTTCCGGCTCCATCGCAAGCGCGCGAGCAATTCCAACGCGCTGTTGTTGTCCGCCTGATAATTGGAACGGATATAAGTCTACTTTATCCGCAAGACCAACTTTTTCAAGGAAATAGTTTGCTTTTTTCTTCGCTTCTTCTTTCCCCATCTTTTTCACTGTAACGAGCCCTTCCATTACATTTTGAAGTGCTGTTAAATGCGGAAATAGATTATGGTGCTGGAATACCATACCTGTTTGCGTACGAAGATTGACAATATCTTTCTTCGATACTTTTTGAGAGAAGTCGAGCTCTTTATTACCGATGCGAATATTACCAGCGTTCGGCGTTTCTAACACGTTGAGACAACGCAGGAATGTCGTTTTACCAGATCCAGATGGGCCGATAATAACAACAACTTCCCCCTTCTCAACTGATAAATCTATATGCTTTAGTACGGTATTATCTCCGAAACTTTTTTGTAAATGTTGAATTGAAATCATAAAAACAAAAACTCCTTTTATGAAAGGGTTATTTTAGAGTGTAACGTTCTGAACGTTTTTCTAATATTTGTTGCACAATAGATAATAAGAAGCAAATTGCCCAATAAATTAGACCTGCTTCGAAATAAACAATTAAAAACTCATAGTTCATTGCCGCAATTTCCTGCGCTTTTCGGAACATTTCTGTTACTAAAATTAATGATGCTAATGAAGTATCCTTCACTAAACTAATAAATGTATTCGAGAGCGGCGGAATAGATACTCGCGTTGCCTGCGGTAAAATAACACGTTTTAATGCTTGCGGGTATGTCATCCCAATTGTGTAAGCTGCTTCCCACTGTCCTTTCGGGATTGAAAGGATAGAAGCACGAATAATTTCAGATGCATACGCACCAACATTTAACGAAAATCCAATAACTGCTGCTGTATATGGCTCAACTTCAATATTAAGAGTTGGAAGACCATAGAAAATAATAAATAACTGTACAAGAAGTGGCGTTCCGCGAATGATAGATACATAGATACGAGCAATCCATTGTAAAATACGACTACCTGAAATACGTGCAAGCGCTGTTAACGTCGCAAGTATAATCCCGATAATAAATGTAATAAGCGTTAATGGAATTGTCGTAAATACAGCTTCCTTCAGCATAGGCATGAAGGAAGACTGCATAATATCTATCCAAGTAGACAATCGATCTGAAACCAACGCACTACTTAGATACATTTTCACCGAACCATTTTTTCGCTATTTTATCGTACGTACCTTCTTTTTTCATATCTTCTAACGCTTTATTTACTTCTTGTACTAGCTTGTCGCTACCTTTACGGAATAAGAATCCACTCTGTGACGCTTCTTTTTCTGTATCTACAATTTTAATTTTTGCATCTTTTTTCGTTTCTAAATAATTTAACACTGATAATTTATCATTAATTGTGAAATCAACACGGCCAGTGTTTAATAATTCTGCAGCTTGGCTAAAGCCTTCTACATTCGTGATTTCCGCACCATTTTTCTTAGCAATATCTGCATAGTTACTTGTTAAAGATTGTGCTGCTTTTAATCCTTTTACATCAGCAAATGTAGCAGGTTTATCTTTATCCTTCGCAATAACTAATACCGCTGAAGATGAAACATATGGGCTAGAGAAGTCATATTTCTTTTGACGATCTTCACGAATACCAACTTCATTCGCAACCATGTCGAAACGTTTTGCATCTAAACCAGCAAGTAAGCTATCCCATTGTGTTTCTTTAAATACAGGCTTTACTCCTAAACGTTTTGCAACTTCCTCTGCTAATTCAACGTCAAATCCAGTTAATTTATTACTTGAATCGTGGAATGTGAACGGTGGATATGTACCTTCTGTTCCAATTACAAGTTCACCACTTTGTTTTATCTTTTGTAACGCATCTTGATTAGCTGTATCTTTTTTCTCTTCTTTACCGCAGCCCGCTACAATCCCGATTGCTAATGTAGTTACTGCAAGTACTGAAAATAATTTTTTCATGATGGTAATCCTCCAAGTATTCTGATAGGAATTTAAAAACTATATTGATTGTATGCAATCTTGAACAATTTTTCAATGAAAATGTTCTTATTTAGTTTATCCTTTTTCTTCATAATCAAACAAAAGGGGAAAATAACGCTACATACAAAAAATAAGTAACATTTTTTAATATAGCATTTATAAAGAAAAAGGTAAAACAATACTTCTTATTTAACAGCCCTGATTCACTAAAAAAGAACTTGTGAAAATCACAAGTTCTCCTCCATACATATTAAGCGCTCTGGTTTCCTTCCATTTGCGTTTTATACATATCGTAATAACGCCCGCGCTTTTTCATTAGTTCATCATGAGAGCCTTTTTCTAAAATCGTTCCTCTATCAAGCACAATAATTTGATCTGCGCTTTTAATTGTTGAAAGACGGTGAGCGATAATAAATGTCGTTCTTCCTTTTTTCACAACTTCTAACGCTTGTTGGATCATCGCCTCTGTTTCTGTATCAATACTAGACGTCGCTTCATCTAAAATTAAAATGGCTGGATCAAAAGCGAGTGCTCTAGCAAACGAAATAAGCTGACGTTCTCCGGTTGAAAGTGTGCTTCCTTTCTCCGTAATTTCTTCATCTATATTGTTCGCAAACCGTTCAGCACCAACATCACGCAATGCTTTTACGATGCGATCTTCTGAAATTTTTTCATTCTCTAAGCTTACATTAGAAGCGACCGTCCCGCTAAATAAAAACGGATCTTGCAGTACGATTCCCATATGTTCACGCGTTGCTTGTTTCGGCATCTCTTTTACATCGTGACCATCAATCGTAAGCTTCCCTTTTTCAAACTCATAAAACTGGAAGAGTACATTCATAATGGAACTTTTTCCTGATCCAGTATGACCGACAAGTGCCACTGTCTCTCCTTGTTTCGCTTCAAAAGAAATATTTTTTAACACTTCATCTTTTCCATTATAAGAAAACGACACATTATCAAACTTTACATTTCCTTGTAAGCGAGGCATACGTTCCTCTTCTACTGCTTCCCCTTTTTCCTCTAACAATTCAAAAACACGTTCTGATGCAACACGCGATTGTTCTAAGTTAGCAAGCTGATTTACCATATTTGTAATTGGCGAGAACAATCGTGTTAAATAATCAACGAACGCATACAGTATCCCTAGAGAAATGACGCCTGAAGCACTTAATGAAGCACCACCGAAATACCAAATCACACCTGTGAAAGCGATATTTCTTAATACAGACACTAAATTATGAGAAGTTGCTGCATTTAAATTCAAAATTTTATTTTGATATTTAAAATAATCGCCATTTAATTCTTCAAACTCTTTCTTCGTTTCACGCTCTTGACGAAACGCTTGAATAATCGGCATCCCTTGAATAGATTCATTCACTGTTCCGTTAATATCAGATAAACGTGAGCGCATTTTATGATTGTATACAGACGCATACTTTCTATAAAGAATTGCCCAAACAATTAAAATCGGGATGATAAGTAAACATAACGTCGCCAATTTTACATCGAGTAAAAATAGCGCAGCGAATATCCCAATAATATAAATGATACTAGAAACGAATGTCGCCAGTACCGTTACGTATAAATCACGAATGGCTTCCGTATCATTCGTTACACGCGATACAATTTTCCCTGCTGGTAAATAATCGAAATAACGAATCGGCAACGTTTGAATATGAGAAAAGACATCTTCCCTCATAATTTGAATAATTTTGTTCGCTGCCTTCTGTAGGAAAAATTGCTTTCCGTATGCAAATAATGAGACAACTACTAATAAAGCGAAATAACCACCACCAAGTAATAATAGGGGGTTTATTTCTGGTTTATAAAACGCAAACACTTCTTCTTTCGTTAATGCTTTCGCTTTATACACTTGCACTGCCTTACCATTTTGGACGGTAATCATATCATTTTTTACAGTACGTGACCCTTCAGCATTCACTTTATTCGGTACAAAGTAATATTGAAAACCGACTTGCATCACGCGTACTTCTTTTCCTTTTTTCTCACCTTCCTGGAAGCGATCACTTCGCTTATAAAAGGCGCCATTATACGAAACAGCCTCTTCACTCTTTTCTGTTTCATACCAAGGTTTCTCTATCCCGACGATATGATCGTCAATCATCGTTTTCGCGACGAAAGGACCAGCAAGCTCTGCGATAACGAAAATAAATAACATTAGCATCGCTGCAAAAATTGTCCCTTTTACTTTCATCGCATATTGAAACAATCGTTTTGAAACGCTCATATTTTCACCCCACTATCCGCACTTTCATTTTCCCCTTGTTGTCTTTCAAACTGCTCAGCATACCAGCCTCCGCTTTGAATAAGCTGTTCATGCGTACCCTCTTCCATTACTTCTCCTTCATCCATAACGAGAATCCAATCCGCATGTTGTACGGCAGATAAACGGTGCGTCGTAATAATCGTCGTTTTTCCGCTTCTTTCTGTTCTTATATTTTCAATGATCGCTGCTTCCGTACGAGCATCAACAGCTGATAAAGAATCGTCCAAAATTAAAATTTCTGGATTTTGAATGACAGCTCGCGCAATTGAAATCCTTTGTTTTTGCCCTCCTGATAAAGAAACACCCTTCTCTCCAACGAGCGTTTCTAACCCTTCTGGTAAAAACTCTAAATCCTTTGTAAACGCCGCAATTTCAATCGCTTTCTCGAGTTCTTCTTCAGTCGCTTCTCGGTTTCCGAATAAAATATTTTCCCTCGCTGTTTTTGAGAACAAAATATGTTCCTGAGGTACATACCCAATCCATCCGAGTACATTTTCATTCGTTATGTTATCTAACGTCACATCAGAGACTGCAATATCCCCATCTCCAAGTGGGTATTGACGAAGAAGCTGGCGTACGAGCGTCGTTTTTCCGCTTCCTGTTTTTCCAACAACCCCAAGCGTTTCCCCTTGTTTTAATGTAAATGAAACCTTTTTTAAATTTGTTTCAGTTGATGAAGGATATGAAAAGGTAACGTCATCGAACTGAATATAATCCGGCTCTTGTACAAGCTTTGGATTTTTCGGATCCTTGACATCCGGTTCATACGCTAACGTTTCATTCACACGGTCTAATGAAGCATTTCCTCTTTGCATAACATTAATTAATTCGCCAATTGCAAACATCGGCCAAATCATCATCCCTAAATACACGTTAAATGAAACAAGTTCACCAAGTGTTACCTTTGATTGAAATACAAGATACGCGCCATACACTAAACCAATTAAATAACTAAGACCAACAAGCATTTTCACAGTTGGCTGGAATAATGCATCGATTCTAGCTACTTTCATATTTTTTTCGTATACGTCATCTCCTAAATGATGAAATCTTTCCTGATCCGCGTTCTCTTGTACGTATGCACGAATAACGCGCACACCAGCGATCGATTCAAGTACTTTATCATTCATATCTCCGAACGCATCTTGCGCAACTGTAAATCTCTCATGCAATTTCTTTCCATATATGTTCATCGCATACGCCATAATCGGAAGCGGTATAAGTGCCGCAAATGTAAGCTCCCAACTAATTGTAAATCCCATCATAAAGACAATCGTAAGCATATATAAACTCGAATCCACGAGCGTTAATATACCGAAACCAGCTGTCATAGCAATTGCTTTTAAATCATTTGTCGCTCTCGCCATTAAATCACCAGTACGATTTTTATGATAAAACGTCGGTGTCATCTTAAGTAAATGACCCATAAATTTAGAGCGCATCGTCTTCTCCAGTACGAATGCTCCCCCAAACAATTGATGTTGCCAAACGAAAGTAAGACCATATCCAATTACCGTAACCCCTATTAAAATAAGAATAAATTGCATAATTGCTGCATTCGTTAACGTTCCTGTTTTTATATTATCAATCGTAACCCCTAACACTTTCGGGGGAATGACTTCAACTATATTTACAATTAAAAGAGCTCCAATGGCGATACTATATCTCTTCCAATGCTCTTTAAAAAACCATTTTAACTTTAGTAATACTGATAACAATGTAACCTCTCCCTTCTCGTTCTCGTTTCACTCCCATTTCTTTACCCACTATCCAGATCCATCACATTTACATTTCGTAATCCATACAATCTCATCACACTTTTCCACCTTCCAAAGTTTTATATAGTAACGTGGAAAACAAAAAAAAGCATACCGCCGCTTGACGATATGCACAAAAATGCATAAAAGCGTACGTTACGATATACGCAACGTACGCTTTTTATAAGACAAAGATGCCTTATATATCCGCACGGGTTGCGTAATGATATGAATGTTTTCTGCCATTTAACAGAGCTAAGCCCATTACATTTACGATTACAATCATTACGCACACCCCCTTCATTTATTTTCCATTTATAATCTTACAACTTTATTGAGTATTCTGTCAATTGTTTTTTTTACAAACCGAATAAAAATATACGCTACATCATTTTGAAATAAGGGAATCTTCTGTAAGAAAGGGCATACAAAATAAAAAAAGAATAAGAAATCGTTTTCACAAACATTTCATTTGAAAAATGTTATCAAACACCCTACAATCACCTTATACTCACTCTTACAAGTTGCTATTTTAGGAGGACTAATCATGACAACTAGCAATACGTACAAATTTTATTTAGACGGAGAATGGAGAGAAAGCTCTTCAGGAGAAACAATCGAAATTCCATCTCCATACTTACACGAAGTAATTGGACAAGTACAAGCAATTACTCGCGGAGAAGTAGATGAAGCAATTGCATCTGCAAAAGAAGCTCAAAAATCATGGGCGGAAGCTTCTCTACAAGATCGCGCAAAATATTTATATAAATGGGCTGATGAGCTCGTAAATATGCAAGATGAAATTGCCGATATCATTATGAAAGAAGTCGGTAAAGGTTATAAAGATGCGAAGAAAGAAGTTGTTCGTACAGCTGATTTCATTCGTTACACAATCGAAGAAGCTCTTCATATGCACGGAGAAAGCATGATGGGCGATAGCTTCCCTGGCGGAACGAAATCTAAACTTGCGATCATCCAACGCGCACCACTTGGTGTTGTATTAGCAATCGCACCATTTAACTACCCAGTAAACTTATCTGCTGCAAAACTTGCACCAGCATTAATTATGGGTAACGCTGTTATTTTCAAACCAGCAACCCAAGGTGCAATTAGTGGTATTAAAATGGTTGAAGCACTTCATAAAGCTGGCCTTCCAAAAGGTCTTGTAAACGTAGCTACAGGACGCGGTTCTGTAATTGGTGACTACTTAGTAGAACACGAAGGCATCAATATGGTATCGTTCACAGGTGGTACAAACACAGGTAAACATTTAGCGAAAAAAGCTGCAATGATTCCACTTGTATTAGAACTTGGTGGTAAAGACCCTGGTATCGTTCGTGAAGATGCTGACTTACAAGATGCTGCAAACCATATCGTAAGCGGTGCATTCTCTTACTCTGGTCAACGTTGTACAGCTATTAAACGTGTACTTGTACACGAAAACGTAGCAGATGAGCTTGTTAGCTTATTAAAAGCGCAAGTAGCTGAACTATCAGTTGGATCTCCAGAACAAGATAGCACAATCGTTCCATTAATCGACGACAAGTCTGCTGACTTCGTTCAAGGTTTAGTTGACGACGCTGTAGAAAAAGGTGCAACAATTGTTATCGGTAACAAACGTGAGCGTAACTTAATTTACCCAACATTAATCGACCACGTAACAGAAGAAATGAAAGTTGCTTGGGAAGAGCCATTCGGCCCAATCCTTCCAATCATCCGTGTTTCTTCAGATGAGCAAGCAATTGAAATTGCTAACAAATCAGAGTTCGGCTTACAAGCAAGTGTCTTCACAAAAGACATTAACAAAGCATTTGCAATTGCTAACAAAATCGAAACTGGTTCTGTTCAAATTAACGGACGTACAGAGCGCGGCCCTGACCACTTCCCATTCATCGGTGTAAAAGGTTCAGGTATGGGCGCACAAGGTATTCGTAAGAGCCTTGAGTCTATGACACGTGAAAAAGTAACAGTATTAAACTTAGTTTAATCTTATATGTAGAAGCTGATCTAATTTTGGATCAGCTTCTTTTTATATCAAATAATTATTCATTCCTAATCACAAACTCTTCTCTATAATCTGATTATTACTATATCCATTGACGTATAAAAATACATTTGTTACTCTTAAAGACGTTAATTTAATATTTAAATCCTCATTCGTATCTCGGTGAGGTAGAGGTTGCAGTCATTAAGAGTATCATTTCAGGAGATGTAGTGGCATTGATGAAGGAATGAGAAAGGAATGATTGCCGAAGTAAGTTGTGTCCACCATGCACGCTTGCTGGGTCTGCATTTAATAAGTGCAGAACTGTCACAAACGTTTCGTTTGTGGAGAGCTATCGAGAGGTATGTCGTGGGTTTCTTATAAGATAGAAAGCATGTAGCGGCAAATTACGTGCTTTTTTTGTTTTGTTTGGGACTTCTCTTCTCTACTAAGAAGACATACATATCTCCTCGCTTGACTTGGTTATACTAACTTTGGAGGTATTTTCTATGCAACAAAAAAAATGGGGCTTTTGGGTACTAACAGCTTTCGTTGTCGGTAACATGGTTGGCGCTGGTATTTTCATGGTGCCAAGTACGTTGGCACAAACAGCAAGCCCTCTCGGTGTCACTTTAGCTTGGTTAACAACAGGGTTTGGTGTTTTAATGCTAGCTCTTGTTTTCGGTAATTTAGCAATTCGTCGTCCTGATTTAACGACAGGACCACAAAGTCATGCATATGCTTTATTCTCAACACCAAAAAAGAAAAAAATGGCTGGTTTCAGTATGGTATGGGGATATTGGGTAGCAAACTGGGCAAGTAACGTTGCCATCATTACATCATTTGCGGGATATTTATCACTCTTCTTCCCAATTATGAAAGATACACGACTACTATTTTCAATCGGTTCTTTTAACATAGAAGTCGGAAAACTAATTACATTTACGATTTGTTCCATCTTACTTTGGGGAACTCATATTATATTAACAAACGGTGTAAGCGGAGCTGGAAAACTAAACTTCTTAGCAACAACAACGAAAGTAACAGGATTCCTTTTATTCATCGTCGTTACGTTATTTGCATTCGAGGCTTCTAAGTTTGGACAATGGTACACACCGATGATCGATAAATCAGGTGTATCACACGGCCTTCTTTCACAAGTAAATTTAGCCGCTCTTACAACACTTTGGGCATTTATCGGAATTGAATCAGCAGTACTTTTATCAAACCGTGCTACCTCTCCTAAAACAGTAAAACGCGCAACAGTTGCGGGATTACTTATTACAGTTGCGATTTACTTAGGAATTACAATTTTAACAATGGGTGTCCTTCACGTTGATAAATTACAAGCTTCTGAACGTCCATTAGCAGACGCATTAAACGCTGCAATGGGGCATGGCGGCGGGAAACTGATGGCATTACTTGCTCTTACTTCCCTATTCGGTTCTATCTTGGGCTGGATTTTATTAAGCTCAGAAGTACCATATCAAGCTGCAAAAGAAGGTTTCTTCCCTTCCTTCTTTACGAAAACAAATAAAAAAGGAAGTCCAATTTACTCATTACGATTAACAAACATTATGTCGCAAGTGTTCTTATTCTCAACACTATCCGGAACAATTGCGGAAGCTTATACATTCGTTATTACCGTATCAACACTAGCCTACCTCATTCCATATCTCGTTTCACCAATCTTCCAGTTAAAACTAGTCGCAACTGGTGAAACATATAAAAATGAAATGCGGGCAAGAATTACAGATGGCATAGTAGCAGTAATCGCACTTTGCTACGCACTATGGGTTATTAAAACCGGCGCATCCGATATAAAAACGTTCCTTCTCGGAATTGGTTTATTCGTAATCGGATTTGCTTTCTATCCATTAATGAATCGTGATGAGAAAAAAAATAACGAAAAGAAAAACGGGCAAGTTGCATAACGCAATTTGTTCGTTTTTTCTTTTGTAAAACATATATAATAGAACAAAGAGGTGAAAAACATGTCAATTGAATCACTATGGAGCAGCCGCTTCCAACAACATATGCAAAATATCATTACATACTTTGCACGTATGATTAACGGTTTACTATATAGCTTTATCTTCGTTGCCTGTATAGGTGCTTACTATTACGCAAAGTTTCTTAAGACAGCTCCTTCTAAAGGACTATCTTTATTACTTATTACAATCGTCCTAACAGCGATTATAACGAGATGTCCTATCCGTACATTTATTCAAAAACCTGATGCTGTCTATTTGCTTGCATTAGAAAAGAAACTAACGTCTTATTTTAAAAAATCTCTTCTATATAATTACATCATTCAGCTTTTCCCATTATTATTTACGTTCCTTATTCTCGTTCCACTTGCCCTGCAATCATTACAATTAACTGTACCTTTCTTATGTACAATCTTTATCGTTTTAATGATTACGAAAGCTTGGAACATGTACATACATTGGATGTGGCGTGATAGCCATGAAAAAAACATATGGTTCATTATTCGTATTGCTTGTAACGCCCTAATCATTTACATGCTATTTTACTCGGCACATGTTCTCATATTAGGCGGATTGCTCTTACTACTTGCTTTCCTACTTCTATACATGAAAAAACAGCCTACAAAACGAATACCATGGGATTACATAATTGAACAAGAAGAAAAAATGAACGTCCGTTTTTATCAATTTGCTAGCATTTTCACCGATGTTCCACAACTAAATAAGCAAGTAAGTAAAAGAAAATGGCTTACAAATTGGATTGAACCTTTATTACATAAAAAACGAGCAACTTTCTTCTATTTACATACACTAGCATTTTTACGTGGGAATGATTATTTCGGTATATATATTCGTTTAGGGTTGATCGGTGCCTTCGCCTTATATTTTATACCAAACATATACGTAAAAGGCGCTATCGCTTACATCGTCCTATATATGATTTCTATGCAGCTCCGTTCCCTATGGAAATATTTTTCGGGAAATATTATTGTAGCATTATATCCAATTGATACTGAGAAACGAATGAATCAATTTCTTCACTTAATCTTTATATTGCTAAGCATTCAACTCATTGTATTTTCAATTGTTATACTCATTGCTACAGGACAATTTTTACATAGCCTTATCATTATGATTGTCGGGTTACTCTGGATCAAATGTATTATTGTACCAAAAACGAAGCAACGCGTTTCCTCGTTTTAACGAAAGGGATTATCATAAAAGCCAAGGAGAAAATAAATTCTCTCCTTGGCGTTTTTATTTTTCCTCCTCAAACAAGAATCATCGGCACAATCGATATTTTATAATTTTACATATAAAAACGATAATACATGTTTACGTCCTAATAAAAAGGGTATGTATTAAATTAACAGGGCAAAGGAGGTGCCTATATTGTGAATAAGAAAATGGAGCAATTGGAACATCACATTACAGATAATCAATGCAAACACGCTTTAACAACAAACCAAGGAGTAAAAATAGCCGAGGATGAATTTTCTTTAAAGATGGGCTTAAGAGGCCCAACCTTAATGGAGGATTTCCACTTTCGCGAGAAAATGACCCACTTTGATCATGAACGAATTCCTGAAAGGATTGTTCATGCGCGCGGAGTTGGCGCACATGGTTATTTTCAGCTTTATGAATCTTTAGAGGCATATACAAAAGCAGATTTCCTTACTAACCCTTCAAAAAAAACACCTGTATTTGTACGGTTCTCGACCGTTCAAGGCTCTAAAGGATCCAATGACACAGTAAGAGATGTGCGCGGATTTGCCACAAAATTTTATACAGATGAAGGTAACTATGATTTAGTAGGTAATAATATGCCAGTATTCTTTATCCAAGATGCTATTAAATTTCCTGATTTTGTACATGCAGTTAAACCAGAGCCACATAATGATATTCCTCAGGGAGCTAGTGCTCATGATACATTTTGGGATTTTGTTGCGCATAATCCCGAGTCTACTCATATGGTTATGTGGCAGATGAGTGATCGCGCAATTCCGCGTAGTTTACGAATGATGGAAGGTTTTGGAGTTCATACATTTCGACTTATTAATAAAGAAGGAAAAGCCCACTTCGTAAAGTTTCACTGGAAACCTACCCTAGGGGTTCATTCATTAGTATGGGATGAGGCTCAAAGGATTGCTGGGAAAAATCCTGATTTCCATCGTCAAGATTTATACGAAGCAATTGAAAAAGGCGATTATCCGGAATGGGAGCTTGGATTACAGTTAATTCCGGAAGAAGATGAGCATGCATTTGATTTTGATATTTTAGATCCAACGAAACTATGGCCTGAAGAAGAAGTTCCTGTAAAACTAGTTGGTAAAATGACACTGAACAAAAATGTTGATAACTTCTTTGCCGAAACGGAACAGGTAGCTTTTCACCCTGGCCATGTCGTACCAGGTATTGATTTTTCAAATGATCCTCTTCTGCAAGGAAGATTGTTCTCCTATACAGATACACAATTATCTCGTTTAGGAGGTCCTAATTTCCACCAAATTCCTATTAACCAGCCTGTATGTCCTTTTCATAATAATCAACGTGATGGTATGCATCAAATGCAGATTCATCGCGGTCAAACAAGCTATCATCCTAATGGCTTAAATAACAATCAACCAGCAACCGTCCAAGCCGAACAGGGCGGATATGAACATTATCAAGAAAAGGTTGATGGACATAAAATTAGGGGGCGCAGTAAAAGCTTCCTTAACTTTTATTCTCAGGCTAAACTTTTCTACAATAGTATGAATGCTATTGAAAAGCAGCACATAAAAGACGCATTTTGCTTTGAAGTTGGGAAGTGCAAATCAGACATGGTGAAGGCAAATGTAATTGCTCTTTTAAACCACGTCGATTGTCAATTAGCAAAGGAAGTCGCTAACATGATTGGAGCTCCCTTGCCTAAGGAAAATCAAGAAATAAATTCGGATGCAAAATCACCTGCACTCAGCATGTCCAATACTATTTTTAAAGCTGATTCCAAAAATGTGGCAATTCTATTAAATGGCGATCCAAGCATTTCCCTTCTGTTCGAATGGATTCAAGCTTTTGCACAGCACCGAATTAACTATGGCATCATAGATAATAAAATTCATCATTTCAATGATTCTATTAAAGTAACGGATACTTATACAACAGCAGACTCCTCACTTTTTGATGCAGTCTTAGTGTTTAGTAGTGAATCTGTCATTAAACCCCCTGTTTTAGAATTTGCAGAAACTACTTTTAAACACTTTAAACCGATAGCCTATGTCCTTAGCGACCCTCATGCTTTAGACCATAGTAAGGTTAAACTGGATGGAGGAGGAGTTTACAACTTAACAGATACTTCAATTGAATCATTTATAGAAGGCATTGCCCAAGGACGATTCTGGAACCGATAATATAATGTAAGGAGCGGATTAGAATGAGTAAAAAAATTGCTACTTTAATAACAGATTATTTCGAGGACACAGAATACACAGAGCCAGCAGAAGCTTTTAAACAAAAGGGATATGAATTAACAACTATTGAAGCAGAAAAAGGTAAAACGGTACACGGTAAACAAGGAAAAAGTGAAGTTGTAATTGATAAAGGTATCGATGATGTTTCTCCAGAGAACTTTGATGCCCTCTTCATACCAGGCGGATTTTCCCCAGATATACTTCGTGCAGATGAACGTTTCGTTCGCTTTAGCAAAGCATTTATGGATGCGAAAAAACCTGTTTTTGCTATTTGTCACGGCCCCCAATTACTCATCACTGCCCAAACGCTTGAAGGACGTGATGTGACTGGATATAAATCCATTTCGGTCGATTTGAAAAATGCCGGCGGAAATTTTCATGACAAAGAGGTTGTCGTATGCCAAAATCAGCTAGTAACAAGTAGACAACCGGAGGATATCCCAGCGTTTATTGAAGAATCATTGCGTATATTAGGATAGTTATTAGAGGTTAACCAAAATAGCTGTTTAGCTACTTTGGTTAACCTTTTTATTTGTATGAAAATTAAAAAGGAATATCATTTTTAATGACCTGTGGATTCCTCCCTTCTTCGTCCCCAAATTTCTAATCACTTTTCATAGGCATTTCTCATATAGTGAAAATGACTATACGATTCCTATCCATAAGTTAAATAATAATTTTACACATATATAAATAAAAAAAGATGGGAGCCTAGCTATGAACAATAATCCACCTTCAACGCCCCCAAATCCAACGGAAACGAATAATAATGAAGTAAGCTTACAAACGTTACGCGTCATTGGGCTTATTGTACTGATTAGTGGCTACATATTAGTAGCTCTTTCTGAAGTAGGAACGTTAAAAAATCTTTTGCTACAGCCTAGTACTACTCCAAATTTAGCTGAAGTTGATCCGTTTTAAAAAGAAAAAACATACCCTTCTTCTTTAAAAAATGTAACAATTGATTCATTCGGCTGGGCAAATTTTGCGAAATTATGGATACAGCCATCCCCGCATTAAATATGGGGATGGCTGTAATTATTAAATGATTTCTTCTAAATGATTCTTCAAGTTCTCTAAATACTTATCAATTGTAGGATTCTTCACCACATCATAACAAGCAAAGCTCTTTAACGGACTCATGCCAAGAAACTTTTGCACGCGGTGTAAATGGCTAAGCGTTGACTCTAAACTTTCCCCTTCAAAGAACTTCGTCTTATCTCCAAATGCCTTTTCAGGTGCATTCCAAGTTGTAGAAAACATATACTGCTTCTCTTTTAATAAACCACCTGTTCCATATTCATCAGCACCTTTAAAGAACAAACCATATTCATATACTTCATCCATATACGTTTTAAATAAGCCCGGTACACTAAACCAGTAAATCGGTGTTTGATAAATCACAACATCCGCCCATAAAAACTTCTCTTGTTCTTCTTTAATACTATAGCCATCTTGAATCGTTGTTGTTTTCACATGATGCTTCTCACTTAATACCGTTACCATATAATCAACTAACGTTCTATTTAATCGTCCTTCTTTCGTACCGTATTTTTCATGTCCATTTATAATAAATATATTTTTCATCACTTTTCTCTCCCCTATTTTATTCCTCGGCTATTAACCCAAGTTGTTGTTTCAGCGTAAGATTATCTTCTAAATGCCAGTCTTCCGTTATCTTTCCGTCTTTCACATGTAAAATATCAATTGCAAAAAAATTGATTTTCTTATCCTTATGCGTTCCTGTAAAAGAAAGACGAGCTGTTACTTTATCACCGACGACTAATAAATCTTCAATCTCGCAATGTATATTAGGAACGACTTTACGAAAATTTTGTGCCGCAAACTTTAATCCTTCAGTGCCTTGTGGTCGCCCTTTCGGCAATGTATTATCGGAAAAATCTTCAGAAACAGTTTGCAGAATAAGTTCCTCCTTACCTGTATCCCAAAATGCATAAAAACGCTGCGCTGCATGAACCATTTCGGTCGCTTCCTTTTTACTTAGTGAGGGATCAATTGTCATCGCTTTTGGCTTTGGCATTTCTTTTAATAACTGGATTTCCGTTTTTTGTTCCCCGCTACATGCTACAAGTACAATACAAACAACAAACAAACTAAGGAATCCAAACAACTTTTTTATCCCCATGAAAATCACCTCCTCCTTCATATAAACCCTTTGTATTTCATATTGCTATTGTATATGCACTAACTTCCTTTATGGAAGTAGTGATATTTTTTTCATATAGTTACCAAAAGTATAGTTTTGTGATACTATAAAGCAAATTCATCCAAAAAAATTTTATGGAGGCTAGTTCCATGAACAATATAGATCCAGTTGAATTAACGAAAGGTTTACCTGGCATACCTTGTCCTATCGCTAAAACACTTGACGTAATTCGTACAAAATGGACGTTTTTAATCATTCGCGACCTTCTTATCGAAGGAACATTACGCTTTAGTGATTTACAAAAATCAATGAATGGGATTAGCCCGAAAACATTATCGCTTCGACTAAAAGAACTAGAATCTCAAGGCATTATAACGAGAAAAGTATATCCAGAAGTTCCGCCTCGTGTAGAGTACACATTAACGGATAAAGGAAAGCAATTAGAGGGGATTTTCATTGAATTAAAACGGTTTGGATTAAGCTTATAAAGTGAAACTTTTATGGGCAGTTGATCCCCCACCTAAATTCTTTGCTTTCAGTGAATTTTGAGGCGGGGGTCTTACTGCCCATTAAAGCGGGATAAAATAAAAACCCCTTACCGTCGTAAGGGGTTTTATTACTTCGCAAAACTTTCAGCTAGCTGTTTCTCTCTCCACATAAATGTAATGCCAAGACCAACTATTAAAACAACTCCTGAAAATGCATATGGATAATGAATATTCATATCAAATAATATTCCGCCCATCGCTGGTCCTGCAATATTTCCTAAACTCGTATAAGTCGAGTTCATACCAGCAACAAATCCTTGCTCTTTTCCAGCTGCTTTTGATAAAAATGTCGTTAAAGCTGGACGAAGCAAATCAAATGCAAGGAAAATAAAGCAAGTAACGAGAAGTACAATCCAATAATTAAAGACTACAGTTGAAACAAACGCTAATACTGCACCTACAATTAAACATATTTGAATCAACACTTTTTCACCGAACATATCAACCAATTTACCAAACATAAATACTTGCACAACTACCCCAAAGATGGAGCTAATCGTAATAATTGCCGCAATATCTTTCGGTGTGAATCCAAACTTATGATCAGAAAATAGACTAAACACAGTTTCATACGCTGATAATCCGAATGCGAGTACAAATACGATAATAAATGCAATTGCATACATTGGATGTAATGATTTCTTTAAATCACCAATAAAACTTGATTCTTTCGTGTTAGCAGAAATCTCTGCAAGTTCTTCTTTCGTTAACGGTTCTTTTAAAATAAAGATCGAAATTACACATGCTATAAAGGCAATTGCTGCTGCAACGAAAAACGGCACACGTATACCGTATTCTGCAATAAATCCGCCAATTCCAGGTCCTATAATAAAACCCGTACTAATCGCTGCTGATAAATACCCCATCGCTTTTGGACGTTCCTGCATAGATGTAATATCCGCAACATATGCCGTAACACCAGGCATAATAAACGCCGCACTAATTCCGCCTAACACCCGTGCTGCATAAAGCATCCAGACATCTTTTCCTAATCCAAAAAGAAGTTCTGAAACACCAAAAATAAATAATCCAATGATGATCATTTTCTTCCTACCGTAAAGATCGACCCACCGGCCTGTAATAGGTGACGTAATGAGCTGAGCCATTGCGAATACTGCAACGAGATATCCCATCGTCTTCCCTGTTAAACTCATGTCATTCATAAAGGACGGCATAACCGGAATGATTAATCCAATCCCTAAAAAAGCGATAAATATATTACTCAAAAGAATGACCAATACCATCTTTTGTTCTTTTATCGGTTTCTTCACTTTTTAACACCTCTTCCCGTAAGTTCCTCAAAAAAATAATGCCCAAGAAGTTTTTTCTTTATCCTGCTATTTGTGGGCTAGTCATGAGTAGAGATGCCCCCACTCATTAGAATTTCACTCTATCCTTCCACACATACATACGCATTAGGTGAATGACTATCATTCAGTTTTCCTCAAAAATGAACCTACCTTTTCAGACAGGTTCATCTTACTACTTCTTTATATGTAGTGCATGCGTTAAAAAATCTAGTACTTCTGCCTTTTGTAGCTCGACTTGCTCATCATCTTTATGGTCATATAAATAAACTTGTTCCGCTGCAGATTCAACAAGAGCGATAAATAACTTAGCCGTTCTTTCCGCGTGAACCGAATCACGAATTTCACCAGCTTCTTTCGCCGCACTTAAAAACTCGCTTAGCCACATATAAAGAGGCTCATACACAGCTTCCCATTCTTTTATATGCTCTGTAGATGCAAGACCCGCATACATTAAAGCTTGTATTTCACGATATTCCGCTATAAAGTGAAACACCGCATCTATTACTTGCGTCACTTTACTTGAGAAAGGCGCATCATTTTGCACTTTTTCTTTCACTGCAAGTATCATCTTTTCAACCATTACTTCTGCTATTGCAGGCATAACAGATAACTTAGAAGGAAAATATAAATAGAAAGTTCCTTGTGCAATGCCAGCCAATTTCACGATATCAGAAATCTTCGTTTTTTCAACGCCCTTTTCCTGAAACACTTCAATAGCTGCATAGACAATTTTTTCTTTTTTATTCATCATCTAAACCCTTTCACACACATATTGAATGACTGTCACTCATTTTATAAGATAATCGATTGTACTGTCAATGATAGTGAACTCTAAGAGGAAATCATTTTTTAATAATAAAAATCTCCTAATAAACCATTAGGAGATAAAATACAATATATCTTTAAGAAAGAGCCTTTAATCCTGTCACTCCGCATACAATAAGAGCCACACTAATGATACGTGCTTTACTTTTCGACTCACCAAACAGGAACATGTTTAATAAAACGGCACCTGCTGTTCCAATACCAATCCAAACCGCATAAGCGACACTTACTTGTAAAAATAAGAAAGATGTATACAAGAATGCGAAGGATGTAGCAAATCCACCTATATAAATTGCACCATTTGCTAACGTTTTATCTTTACTATACATTTTAAGACCAATCACACCGACTATTTCACTAATTGCAGCACAAAATACGAAAAACCAACCCATCTTTAAGCAGCTCCTTCCACAGTTTCTTCTTTATTATCAGCCAGCTTTAAACCGATAACACCGGCTACAACCATCATGATAAAGAATAGTTTCCCTACGCTAAAACTCCCGCCGAAAAGGAATACATCCATTAAGAAAGTACCTACCGTACCAGCTCCGGCAAAAATGGCATATACAGTCCCTGTCGCAAGATGTTCACACGCTTTAGAAAGGAAGTGAAAATCAACAGCGATAACTCCTAAAATAATAATCCAATGCCACCAAGTATCCGCGGTATTAAAACCAAACACCCAAAAAATTTCAAAGATACATGTTAATATGACATATAACCAAGCTCTATTTTTCATACCTCTCACCTCTTATGACTGACTATCAGTCATTTTTGTTTTAAAAAAATATACTCCTTCATCACTAATATATAAACAACTATCATCCTCATTTACCATTTATATTTGTTCCATTGCCAAACTAACTAAATCCTGCCATACGAAAATGACTGAATGTCATTCATATGTATTGTACATGAATATTTTAAAAACTGTCAATACCGAAAGATTATTTAAAATTTCTTTCATCCGATTTGTATATTTCCTAATAACCCGTCAATACTGCTAGTAACATAATATTTTCTCCACTCCCCCTTGGAGAGATCCCTTGAATAGAGCAGTTAGCTTTTGCTAGCTGCTCTTTTTTATTTGCCGGCACACTATGAGATCAAATCCATTTTTATCATAAATAATTAAGAGTCGGATTATGTTTTCTATTTACTTTCCAAAGAGGCCTTATATGCAATAATTTTATTCTCCAGCATCTTTTCTGTAATTACTAAGTTTTCTCTTTGAATCTGAATAGATTTCCTATGATCTTCTAGGAGCTGTAAACGAGCTTCGGTTGTATGCTCCCCTTCTAAATATAATCTAGCGTATTCTCTTATTTTCGCTATTGGCATTTGCGTTTGTTTTAATTTCATTACAAACTGCAACCACTTTATATGCGACTCTGCATACATTCGATTCCCATTTGTATCGCGATTTGCAATTAATATATTTTCCTTTTCATAATAACGTAGTGTATGTGTACTCACTCCTATTAATTTAGCCACCTCGCTAATTGTGTACATACTCTAACTCCCTCCACGTGCTTACCCTCATATATTTTATAGCCTTATCAAATTCATAAAAAACATTTGACTTAGAGTATACTCTAACAAATAAAATCTAACCATAATATATTTATTTGAACTTAGGGGGATTTTATATGAAATACACTGTTATTACTGGTGCAAGTTCTGGAATTGGCTATGAATCGGCTTTAGCCTTTGCAGCTCGCGGAAAGAACTTAATACTTGTAGCTCGAAGACAAGAAGAATTAGACGGATTAAAATTAAAAATTAACGAAATGAATCCAGAATTGGATGTTGTTATTCGAAGAACGGATTTATCTATCACGAAAAATGTTTATAAGCTGTATGAAAGCCTACAAGCCTTTCAAATTGAAACGTGGATTAACAACGCCGGTTTTGGTAATTTCGCCTCCATTGCTGAACAAAATTTAAATAAAATAGAAACGATGTTACATGTAAATATAGAAGCACTAACAATACTCTCCTCTCTTTTCGTTCGAGATTATTCAATGGTTGATGGCACACAACTTATTAACGTTTCATCAGGCGGTGGATACACAATCGTTGCTGATGCTGTTACGTATTGCGCTACGAAATTCTATGTAAGTGCATTTACAGAAGGTTTATCTCACGAATTGAAACAACAAGGTGCAAAACTGCAAGCAAAGGTTTTAGCACCTGGTGCAACTGAAACAGAATTTGCAAAACGTTCATTTGATATTGATGAATTCCAATACGATAATGTTGTACCGAAATTCCACACCGCAAAACAAATGGCACAATTTATGCTTGATCTTTACGAAAGCGATAAAGTTGTAGGGCTTGTCGATGGTTCTACTTATAACTATGAGCTTAAAAATCCCATTTTTAATTTTGCGGTAAGAAAAACGAATTCAAGTTCTTAAATTCCCCTAAAATATAGATGCCCACTATTACGTACATAATAGTGGGCCTTTTTTCTCTGAAAATTTCACCCAACATATCGAATCATCGCCACCTCATCACAATAATCCACCTTTGGACAATGTCTACAATCGATCCATACTTTCTCTGGTAACGCATCTCTATTCACAAAATCAAACCCGCACTTTTGAAAAAATTCCGTTTCATATGTTAAAGAAATGACTCTATTCACTTTTATTTTCGCTGCCTCATTTATTACATGGTTCACTAACATACGCCCGATTCCTTTCCCTGCATATGTATGCGAGACGACTAACGACCGAACTTCTGCAAGGTCCTCCCCTAACACATGTAAACCAGCAACCCCAACAATCTCATCGCTTTCTTTCACAACATATAAACATTGTAAATATTGGTAGAGAGATAAAAGAGAACGTGGTAAAACTACTCCTTCTTTTGCATAAGCTTCAATAAGACTATAAATTTCTTTCACATCACTCGTAACCGCATTAAAGATTTTCATATTATATCCCCTTGTCCCCGATATTAATATTTATAACCTAAATTGAATTTTAATACATAATTTTATATAATAATACATCTCTCTTTTCTCCCCGTCAATCACTTTATACAAACAAAAAACCAAGCAATCTAATCGATGCTCGGTTCCTCATTTCGTATCGGCAATACCGTCGAATATTTAATTTCACGAAGTGCTAAACTCGTCTGTATCCTTGTAATACCAAGCTTATTCAACTTTCGAATAAACTGCTCCAGCTCTTTACGATCACGATTTGCAACTTTTAATAAATAATCATATTCTCCTGTTAAACAGTGACATTCTAACACTTCTGGCATCGCTTCTAATTCTTTCTCCAACACCTCAAGTTTATCCGATTGATGAATATTCGTACTCATAAAAATGAAACATAACAAATCAAAACCAAGCTTTTCTTGATTTAAAATGGCTACTTGCTTATCAATGAACCCTTCTCCATCTAATCTTTTTATTCTCGCATGCATCGCAGCTGGTGATAAATTAACGCGTCGCGCAAGCTCAGCATTACTTACTTGAGACTCCTTCTGCAATATATCTAAAATTTGTACGTCCAAATCATCTAACACTTTAATAACAGACGACTCCATTACAATTCCCCCTTTTACTTACCGATGATTATTCGAAAAAACACCTTACAACTTATATAAAACTGAATATCATTCTACAAACACTATTTACAACAAAATATTTTATCGACTTTTAACCATTATACAAAAGAATATATTACACAACGAAGAAAAATGCTAAAATTATTTACAATTCACATTGATTATAACAAAGGGGATTTTAATATGCCTTATTTTTATGTCTTTTTACTATTACTAACGAGCTTATTATGGGGAGGAAATTTCGTCGTTGGAAAATCGCTCGTTGATCATGCATCACCGATGACACTAACAAGTTTAAGATGGATGATTGCGATCGTTTGTTTATTACCGATCGTATGGTTTAAAGAAAAGAAAATCATTCCACCTCGTGCCGCAATACTTCCGTTAATACTAATGGGAATCTCAGGGGTCGCTCTTTTTAACATCTTTCAATTTCTAGCACTAGAAAAAACATCCGCAACGAATGTAGGGCTTATTTCTACATTAAATGCGATTTCAATTGCACTATTTTCAGTATTATTTCTAAAAGAAAAAGTAAATACACTTCAAATTCTATCCATGATTCTTTCATTCTTTGGGGTTATTCTTGTCCTATTGAAAGGTAACTTTGCACTTTTATTTTCACTACATTTTAATAGCGGCGATTTATGGATGATTGCGGCTGTTTGTATTTGGGGAATCTATTCTGTTTGTAGTAAATGGGCAACAAAAACAACGACACCACTTATGGCAACATTATACTCAGGAATTTTCGGCGTTATTCTATTACTGCCATTTAACATAGGAAGCTTCACTGTTACAAACATAAACACTTCTTTCCTAACATCTCTTTTATATACAGGGCTTATTTCTACCGTTCTTTGTATGGTGTTTTGGAATATTGGCGTGCAAAAATTAGGAGCGACTACATCCGGTATTTTTCTAAACTTCAATCCGATTTTCACAGCTATTTTAGCATTCCTTTTCCTCGGAGAAGAACTAACGTGGATACAAATTTTCGGGACAATGATCGTTGTGACGGGATGTTATTTATTTTCTCATTTCAAAACGGTTACTGTTCAGCCAACTAGAGCTTTAATGCGAAAACATTCTTAATGAAAAAAACATCGTCATCCGGGTGGCGATGTTTTTATTTACTCTTCATTTCTTTTATATACCGCTTTTCCTCTTCTGGTGATAAACGTTCCGTCGCCTTGCCAGTATCTCCACCTTGAAGGCTCCATAAAAAGTTGTGCTCCTCAACAGTTTGAGAAAAATCTCCTTTTTCCCATCTATTTATAATAGAAAATAACTTCATTTTATATTGAAAACCTGTACTATTTTCAATATCTCTTTTTACATTAAAAATTTCCTTTTTTGTCATTTCTAAAAATCCCCATTTTTCGGAGGATTTTACTTTTTGGTGCACCATTTTATGCATAGTAGAAATAATTTCACCTTCACTAGCTTGTGGAGATTCTTCTGCAACTTTCTTCTCTTTTTCGTTTTCCGCTTGCTCAATTTGAATATTTTTATTCTCTTTTTCTACATATGCAAGCAATTTCTTTCCACCAACTATAGACGAGATGATTACTATAATTGTAATACATATGCCTACAATCCATTTAAAAAGCATTAGCTCTTCATCGCTTCCTTAACAATATGACTATCTACATACTGCTTAAACTTCACGATTTTTCCGTTCTCCAGTTGCCATACATGAACAAACTCTGCTTCAAATGATTTTCCCGTTTCTTTATAAACTCCTGAATAAACACCTTCAGCAATAATTACATCTTTTCCTTTTACTTCATGGTACATATTTACACTCGCCTTAAAATCATCCCATTCTGATCCTAATCGGCTAAATACATTTTCCATTATTGCTTCTACACCTATATAAGTTCCCCCGTACGGGAATCCTTCTGCCTCTGTCCATTCTACTTTTTCAGAGAGGGCTTCTACTAAATGTTTTGCATTTGAAGAAGCTGATCCTTCATACGTGCTTCGAATAATTTCTAAATTTGATTTAGGCATGTTACTTCCTCCCGTTTTATTTATTTTTTACACAAGTCGTAACCACCTCAGTTACAACTTGTGTAAAAAAATATTTATATTGTTTTATTCTTAATCAACTAGTTGTAATCATTATAGTTACAATTATGATTCAAGTCAACAATTTATAAATAAGTTTACTTCGCTTTCATTACTTTCTCTTTTACGAAACGATCTACATATCCTTCTGTTTTTACAACGAATAAATACGCACCCATTGCTAATAATGCAAGATCTAATTCATACCCTGGATTCTTTCCATCTCCTAATAAACCTGCTGCTCCATTTACCTTTACGATAGCCCCAGCTAAAATAAGAGCGAATAATAGTCCTACATATCTTACGCCTAAACCGATAATTAATAATATACCACCAACTAATTCAACTGTTGCTACGCCGTATGCAAGACCACCTGGTAAGCCGATGCTTGTAAACCATCCTGCTACGTTATCGATACCTGATTGAAACTTCGCTAAACCGTGCGCAAAGAATGTCACTCCTAACACGATACGAATAATTAAATTCCCAATATATTGGTTCATTTTGAACTCTCCTTTTTGTTTTGTTATGGTGAACTTTTATTCACAAGTCAAAACAATACGGTATTTCATTTCATTCGTCAAATACTTTTTTTAAGAAAACAAAAAACATTATCCCTTTTACGGATAATGTTTTCCTACAGAATAGTGCTAATTCAAGCTTTTACTCTATTGCACAAAAAAGTTGAAACATTTTTCCAGCGCCAACATACGGCAATAAAGACAAGTCCTCTTCTACAACCATGCCAACAACATTCACTTTCTCATCTTTAGGCAAATCATGTGTGGCAACTTGCATCTCTCCTGCATATCTACCGTACAATTCATTATCAATTGTAATGCTGCCTTTCTTTCTTGCAATTGTATGCATCGGCTTTAAAATCACTTTATTTCCTTCTCTTGATTCAACTGAACGAATGACATCACGAGCTGGATCTAGTCTATTTGTATGCACTCGCTCCACCACTTTTAACACTTCACTTTTCTCTATCAATGGCTCGTATCGCAGCGGAATAATTCCTCTACTCGCACTCGCTATCTCTTGTACACTTTCTATACTTCCGCTTATATCCCCGATTAACACCTTATCGACACCACAATCTTGTACAAGTTCTAAGTACGCTTCAAGTGGGCGCATATTGCGGTGCTTTTCTAACGTTGGTAAACCTTCACATAGCGGACCACGTTTTTCACCATCTCCCGGAATAAATGCCATCGTTTTTATTCCGCACTCATGTAAGTATTCGTTTTGTTTTTGTAAAAAGGACTTTGCTAGTCCTGTTTCTGGACGCGGATAAAAATTATGCCACGCTTCTACATTCTCTACTTTTATATTTTCTATGATTAACTCTTTCCAAAATGAATCTGTAATCGTACTCGCATTTAAAGCTACTTTCATTTTATGAGATACGCGTACGATTTCTTTCGGCGTGATGCCGTAGTCCATTCTTAAGCCTGTAATGCCCCAGTCTAATAGCTCCTCCACATTTTCATACGTCATCCCTAAATGATGTAACGATTTTGGAGAAACATCGACCATTAATTCCATTTCATATTTGAGCGCTTGTTTCCCAAGTATTTGAATTAGCTCTTTGTACGTACCAGGATCATCTTCAGGAATGTGAAGTGATGTAAAAATAGATGAAAACCCGTTTTCCTTCGCTACTTTTAGCCACTCTTCTTGCTTCTTTACTCGTTCTTTTGAAAGATAAATTGAAACTCCTATCATATGAATCTCCCTTTCTATGAATAGAAAAAGAGAAAGGAATCCCTTTCTCTATATGTTTTCTGCCATTTCTTCTTTAAAGCCAAAGAAGTACGTAAAAATGAATCCGAAAGTATATGCCACTACTAATCCAAGGAAATATAATAAATATTTATTATCAGCAATTAACGGAATTAATGATAATCCTGATACACCGATTCCGAGTGCGGCTGTTTTCATAACTGCTTGGAATGCACCGCCAACTGCTGCACCTAAACAAGCTGTAAGAAACGGTTTCCCAAGTGGTAATGTAACCCCGTATAATAACGGTTCGCCAATTCCTAAAAATCCAACTGGTAATGCACCTTTAATTACGTTACGAAGTCGTTTGTTTTTCGTTTTCACATAGATGGCAATCGCTGCTCCTACTTGCCCAGCTCCAGCCATCGCGAGTACTGGTAATAAAGGTGTTACGTGCGTTTGATTAATAAATTCCATATGAATTGGTGTTAAACCGTGATGCAATCCGACCATAACGAGAGGTAAAAATGTTCCAGCAAGTACTGCTCCCGCAAATGCGCCGCCAATACTTAAAATACCATTAATTCCGCTTGTAATTCCTTCAGATAAGAAACCTGCTACCGGCTGAATGGCTAACATCGTTACAATACTTACGACTAACACAGTAATGAGCGGTGTCACGATAATATCAACTGCATTTGGCACTGCTTTTCGAACTTGTCTTTCTACTACAACCATAAGCCATGCTGCAAAAATAACTGCAAACAATCCGCCCCGTCCGGGTACGAGCGCTTCACCAAATAATTTTACATTCGCCATCGCCGGGTTAAAAATTAAAATACCCGCAATCGCCCCAAGAACTGGTGTCCCGCCAAATTCTTTCGCTGTATTCCAGCCGACTAAAATTCCTAAGAATGTAAAGATACCGCCACCAATGAGTAGTAGCATTTGTAGCCACGTTGCATTCGGATCAGCACCTGCGTTTTTCGCAAAGTTAGCGACCCCGTTTATAATTCCTGAGGCAACAAGACCTGGAATTAACGGAATGAAAATACTTCCTATTTTTCTTAAAAAGTTTTTCACTGGTGTATTATTTTTCTTCTTAATCTCTGACTTCATTTCTTGCCCAAGGTCTTCAAGGTGATGATCTGCCACCTCACCGATTCGCAGTCCCGTTAAACCTTCCATTTCAGCTGCTACTTTATTTACTGTCCCTGGGCCAACAACAACTTGAAGCGTCTCATCTTCAATAACGCCCATAACCCCTTCAACCTTTTTCAAAAGGTCCATATTCACTTTACTTTCATCATGAAGCGTTAATCGCAGCCTCGTCATACAATGAGCAATGCCACGAATATTTTTTACTCCCCCAAGTTGCTCTGATATTTCTTTGGCCATTCTCTCTTCTTTCTTCATAATAGAATCCCCCTCCCTATTATTTTATAGTGCCTTCTTCACGAACCCTTTCGCTTCTTTTAATTTCTTCAGTGCTTCCCCATACTCACACTGTAGTAACACCATAACAATCGCAGCTTTCACATTACGTTCTGCTTTTTCATAACACTCTGCTGCTATTTCATAGCTCACACCTGTTGCTTCCACAATAATGCGTTTTGATCGTTCTACTAACTTTTCATTTGTAGATTGAACATCTACCATTAAGTTTTTATATACTTTCCCCACACCAATCATAGAAGCTGTTGAAATCATATTAAGTACTAATTTTTGCGCTGTACCAGCTTTCAAACGCGTTGAGCCTGTTAAAATTTCTGCGCCTGTTTCTACTTCCACATTTAGTTTTGCATATTTACTTATTTCAGCATTTTTATTACAAGAAATACTCGCCGTGCTCGCTCCCACGCTAGCCGCGTACTTCAAACCGCCAATTACATAAGGAGTTCGACCACTTGCCGCAATTCCAATCACTGTATCTTTCTCATTTAATCCAATACTTTTTAAATCTTCTTCTGCTAACTCTTCGCGGTCTTCTGCACCTTCCACCGCCTTAGTAAACGCTTTCAATCCACCTGCTATAAATCCTTGTACCATTTTATCATCTGTGCCAAATGTCGGCGGACATTCCACCGCATCCAAAATACCTAAACGGCCACTCGTACCAGCCCCAATGTAAATTAATCGTCCCTCATCTTCAAAGGATTTAATGACAATCTGTACAACCTTTTCAATTTCTTCTATTTCATTTTCAACTGCTAACGCAACAGTTCGATCTTCTTCATTCATACTTTGTAACACTTCTTTTATACTCATCTCATCTAAATTCATCGTCTTCTCATTACGATGTTCTGTCGATAAATTTTCTAACATATTATCACCTGCTTTGAAATTTAATTTCATACTTTCATTATAACTTTAAGAAATTTAAAATCAATATTACTTTATTATTTTATGAAATTTTATTTCTTTTCATGACGAATTTATCCCACTTTAACTGGCAGTAAGACCCCCACCTCAAATTCAGCGAAAACAAAGAAGATAGGTGGGGGATCAACTGCCTGTAAAAGTCCGATTGGTTCAACTAATAATAAGTGGGGGATGCCCCCCACTTATTAAAGTTTCACTTTATGTCAGTACGCAAAAAAAAGATGGGTTCCCCCATCTTCTCATTTTAACTTCCGTAACCGTAGAGCTTCTTCCCTTGTCTCCATAAATTGATCCAGCACTTTATTACCAATACGATTAAAAGTAATCACATATAAAGCATCAATCATATTCAGCTGTGTCATTCTCGAAGCAATACTCGCAATACGATGATCTTGCTCTACATCTGGCATACAAAGACGAATATCCGCTTCTTTATATAAAGGTGATGATTGGTCAAGCTTTGTAATCGCAATAACTGTTGCACCTTGTCTCTTCGCATATTGCGCCATTTCAAGTACATCTTTCGTACGACCAGATGTTGAAATGGCAACAAATATATCGCCCTCTTTTAAATTCGTCACAAGCGGCAACATCATATGAAAATCTGATAGCATCATCGCTGTAAATCCGAGCCTTGTAAATTTATAAGCCCCGTCCATCGCAGGAGTAGCTGATCCGCCTACTCCATAAAATATAATTTTATCTGCATTTACAATACGATCTGCAGCTTTCTCAAGTTCCTTTTTATCTATCGCAGTAACGCTCGCCTCAATTGCAGCTTTATTCACATACGTAACTTTATTAAACAAATCATACGGTCCATCTTCCGTATTCATAACTGAAAAATCATTAATATTATAATCAGCAATCGTCAATTCACGAACGAGCGCGATTTTAAATGCTTTAAAGCTTCCGATTCCAATTGACTTACAAAAGCGAACAACACTTGCTTCACTCGCGCCTGCATTCGTTGACACTTCTTTCGTCGTTAAGTTCGGAACAATCTCTGCATTCTCCATTATGTACATGGCAACCTTCTTTTCAGCTGGTGAAAATTGATCCATATTACTTTCAATTTTAAATAGTAATGTTGAAGCTTTCACTATTTAACCTCCACTTCTTACGGTTGCGTTCACTTATTTTCTCTTGCTTCAAGAAGGTAAAAACCATCATCGCCAGGAGGATGAAACACATTTACAATGCGATTCCCTTTTTGATAAACAGTTCTTTCCCCTTCTGTCCACTTCTTTTCCCAACCGTTCATCCAAATCGCAACATCAGGTAAAAAAGCAGTATATTTCAGCTTCTGGTCGTACTCACCATCTGCTTCTTCCGAGAAAATAGAAACCGGAAAATCTTTCACTTTTGATTCTTTCCATGCAGTAAATGGTATGCACAATACAAGAAGTATAATTACACCTATAATCTTTCCCTTCGTAATCCTCAAACACATCCCTCTCTTTGTCATATCACATACATAGATTTTACCATAATTACAAACCTTTCACGCCACATGACTATTGCTTTTTTCCAATAAAAAAGAGCTTACCTACATCAGATAAGCTCTTCCTTTCTATACAAAATACTTCTTCAAAAGCGGCGGCGTAATAATCGTCGTTAATATAACAACAATAACAATCGCTGTGAAATTTTCTTTCGCTAATAAATTCGTCGCAAGTCCATTCGCTGCGATGATAAGCGCCACTTCTCCGCGCGAAACCATCCCCGCACCAATACTAATAGAAGATTGAAGGTTGAACCCTGTCAGTCTTGCTCCTAAACCTGATCCGATTAACTTTGTAAAAATTGCAATAAGCGTCATGATGATAATGAACCAAAGCTGGCTTCCGATACCATGAAATGTAATTTCCATTCCAATACTTACGAAGAACACTGGTACAAATATCGCATAAGCAATCGGTTCAATTTTATGTTCTACTTCATGCTTATACTCTGTTTGCGAAATGGCAATTCCAGCTGCAAATGCCCCAATAATACCTGCGATCCCCATCATTTCACTGTAATACGAAAATGAGAAACAAATAATAAGAGCTGCACTAATTAACGCTTCTGTTACGCGAAGTGGTACGAGCATTTTCATAATCCATGGAACAACTTTCCAAGAGATGAAAACGATACTTACAAAAAAGATAATTTTCTTTGCAATGACAAGCGTTACATTTACATCTTGTGTACCTAAAAAACTCATCACAAATGCTAATAAAATAACAACAATTACATCATCAAATACAGCTGCCCCTAAAATCGTCGTACTTTCTCTCGTATTCATTTTCCCTAAATCTCTTAGTGTTTGAACAGAAATACTAACCGACGTGGCACAAAGTAATAACCCTAAAAAGATCGCATGCGACTGTAACATTCCGAACGCAAGTCCTGCTAAATACCCACCAAGGAATGGGAAAATAATTCCTCCCATCGCTACTGCGAATGCAGATTTCAAATTTCGATTTAACTCTTCTAAATCTGTTTCAAGTCCTGCCATAAACATAAGTAGTAAAACACCAATTTCACTCAGTTCATCAATGAGTTCAGAACTATTAATAATACCAAGCACAGCCGGACCGATAATAATACCAACGATTAATTTACCAAGTACAGAAGGCTGGCCAAGCCTAACGCTAATATCACCAGCTAATTTCGTACAAAGTAAAATGACGACAAGTTCAAAATAAAATAACATAACATCTTCTCCTACTTTATAAAGTAAAACTTTTATGAGTGGTTTTGTCACTCTGTTAACCCTCGTCCATTCCTGCCAGTAGTTTCCCCTATTCATTCGCATTTTATTTGTCACATTTTTATTTGACAAAATATTCTGAATTATAATAAAATTAATCCAGCAATTTTAAAAAACAACCTACCATAACTGTACCTCCATTTACTTACATACTCTTTTCTAGTGGGCTCATACTATATTCGCAGTTATGGAAATGAAAAAACGGGGGGAGAGTCCAAAGTGAAGTCATTATTACGAAAAAAACCGCTTAGTACTGAATCACCACGGCAGTTAGATAGAACCTTAACTGCACTTGATTTAACATTTTTAGGAATTGGCGCCGTAATTGGGACAGGGATCTTTGTATTAACAGGTATTGTCGCAGCGAAACATTCTGGTCCTGGTATTATGTTATCATTCCTTATTGCTGCATTTACTTGTGCTTGTGTAGCCTTTTGTTATGCTGAATTTGCTTCTTCTATTCCTGTCTCAGGAAGTGTGTACACTTACGCATATATGACAGTCGGAGAAGTCGTCGCCTTCATCGTCGGCTGGTGTTTAATGCTCGAATATTTACTTGCAGTCGCGGCAGTAGCTGTCGGTTGGTCTGGTTATTTACAATCTTTACTACAAGGATTTAACATCCATCTGCCCACCATAATAGCCTCGGCCCCTGGCGTAGGAAAAGGCGGTATTATCGATTTACCGGCTGTTTGTATTTTACTACTCATTACGGGACTTTTAAGTTTCGGTATACGCGAAAGCGCACGCATTAATAATATTATGGTTCTTATCAAGTTAGCTGTTATTATCGCCTTTATCGTAGCAGGGGCAAAATATGTAAAACCTGAAAATTGGACTCCGTTCATTCCATTCGGATACGACGGTATCATTACTGGGGCTGCCACTGTATTCTTCGCCTTCTTAGGCTTTGATGCAATCGCAACCGCTGCAGAAGAAACGAAAAAACCACAGCGCGATTTACCAATTGGCATTATCGGTTCCCTTCTTATTTGTACTGTTTTATACATGATTGTATCTTTCGTTTTAACAGGTATGGTTCCGTATACACAATTAGATGTTTCTGATCCGGTTGCGTTTGCCTTACATTTCGTTGGCGAAGATACAATTGCAGGACTACTCGCTGTTGGGGCGATGACTGGAATGACAACCGTTCTCTTAGTCGTTATGTATGGACAAGTTCGCGTTTCGTATGCAATGAGCCGCGACGGTTTACTTCCAAAAGCGTTAGCACGTGTGAATAAAAGAGTAAAAATCCCTTTATTAAACACGTGGATTACTGGCGTTGTGTCAGCTTTATTAGCAGGACTTTTAGACTTACATTTACTAGCGAATTTAGTAAACATCGGTACGTTAACAGCATTCACATTCGTTTGCTGCGCTGTACTTATTTTACGAAAAACACATCCTGATTTAAAACGTGGATTCCGCGCACCTTTCGTACCTGTATTACCAGTTGTTGCAATTCTTTGCTGTTTATATTTAATGATCAATTTGTCTAAAACGACATGGATAAGCTTTGCAGTTTGGCTTCTAGTCGGCTTATGCTTCTATTTCTTCTACTCTAGAAAACATAGTCATTTAGCTACTGAAAAAACAAATGATGAAAAGAAAAAAGCATAACAAAATAGCTCGCCGATAAAACGGCGAGCAACCTTCATGTCTGATTATTTTTTTTCGTTAACGATTGTAAAATGAAAAACATGCCGATGCAAGCTGTAAACGATGCCCAATTTCCTATCGGTGTGGCGTATTTAAAAACGCCAATACCTACAAGCAATAGGAAAATAATCACCTGATATATAAGCTTCCACTTTTGCATATGTTCCCTCCTTTACTTCGTTCCCTTCTTTTTCTTCTTCCATGCATTTAAACTATCAAAGAAGAAGTTAATAAATAACGTGCCTAAACCCGCTAATAAAAACGTCATTAAAAATAGAACCCATATACTTTTCTCTTTTAAGAAATAATATCCTACAAGGAGCACAACCGCGATCCATAAATATTCAAGAATTCTTTTTAGCTTTTTCTCTTCCAAATTATTCGCTCCCTCATACTATGCTATTTTTAGTATAACAAAAAAGAAGCCTATCATGATAAGCTTCTTTTTCTTCTCTCTTATTTGCTTATGCTTTTTTCAACGAGTGAAATCGCATATTCTATCGTACGATTCATCGTTTCTACTTGTGCATCTTTTACTTTCGCATCTTTTAATACAGCTTCTGCCACTGTAATTTTTTGACTCAATGATTTCACTGAACCGTCCGTTACATTTGCAGCTTGCGCTTTTTTCACTACTGCTTTTGCAGTTTCAATATTGATTTGTAATTTTTCTTTCAGTGTTTTCGGTTGTTCTTCTGCTACTTTAGATTGTACAAATGTTACATTAGCTGTTTTTAATTCGTTATACGCTTGAACGATTTGCTCTCCAGTACTTCCTACATTTTCAAATGCTTGCTTTGCAGTGTTATAGCTTTTCTCTAGTGCTTGAAATGCTTCCTTTGAATATTGACCTGGTTTGTCACCAAACTCATACGTACCAGCTAACACTTCTTTCACTTTCCCAAGCTCTTCATATAACGCGTTTACTTGCTCTAATTTTGTACGATTAGAAAACTCATTATACGCTGCTAATACTTCTGAAGAACTTAATGCTTTACTATATAATTTTGCAAGCGCAATTTGTCCATTTAGCGGTATACCACCATTCCCATTACTATCAGGGTCTGCCCCAAGCGCAAATGGTACGTTCGGGTGATATACTTTCCCTGTAGCTGGTTGGCTATTTACTTTTTTACCATCTACGTAAATTGCTACTTCACTTCCGTTATACGTTCCTGTTAAATGGTACGTTTTATTAGCCTCTAATTGAACGCCAACACGTTTATAACTTCCACCAATATGAGCCCATAATTCTACATAACCACTTCCTGTAGATTCAAAACCAATTCCGCCGCTCTCTGTATTTTGTAAAATACCTTGTCCGCGAATTTCATTCATTGAAAACACAGTTTCTAATGTAAATGTATTTGCTACTTTCTCTTTTTGTGCTGCTGAAAATGGAAGGTATCCAAATGTATTTGCTTTTCCGTTTAGCTTCATAACATTCTTTTTCAACACTTTATCATATTCAATAGTCACATTACCCTTAACATCACCTTTTGTACCAAATGATGAATTGTCTTTAAATGTACCATCTGCAAAGTTTACATCAAAAACATCCGCCTTTGGTACTTTCACATTCGGGTCAATATTATCTTTTTTCGTAGTAATCTCTGCCGTTAATGGTTGTACACTTTCGTTGCCGAATGAATCGATCGCAACGACTTCCAGTGTATATGTTTTCCCGCCATCTAGTCCTGCAAGCGTAAATGTCAGTTCTTTCGGCACTGGATCACGATAAAACTCTGAGAATGCTAACAATTTATTCTTTATTTCTCCCGTTTGCTTATCTCTCGCTTGTACACGGTAAGAATGAACAAGAAGGTTGTCCAACGCTTGCTGAAATGTTACTGTTGCTGCATTTTCTGTTACATTTGATACCGACAACTTCGCATCTTTTGCAAAGTATGGCTTTTCTTTATCACGATCTTCTACATGTGTAAATGTGTCTTTCTTTGATGGTAATTTAATTTTCCAAGGCTCGCCTGTCCAAGAATTTGTATGGAAATCACGGCGATTAATCGTTACTTCTTTATCATCTACTTCTACTAATAAACCTTGGCTTAATGTACTAGCTCCTGACGGGATATTTCCTTGTACTTTACCACCTTCAACCTCCATATAACTTACTGAAGATGTGCCAACTGATGTAAAGTCTTTTTGATGAATCGATCTTGGATCATCTAACGGATAATGTGAATGACCTGAAAACGTAATAACTTGTGGGTATTGTTTTAATACCTCATTAATTTTCGCACTATCTTTTGTTCCCCATTCTTGGCTACCGTATACTGTATCTTTAATATGTTGGTGTAAAAATACGAAAATCGGCTTTTCTGGATCATCTTTTTGTGCCTTTTCCATTTCTTCTTTTAACCAATTAATTTGTTTATCTGAATAATATCCATGAGTTGTCCCGTCCTCTGGAGACATAACAAGGAAGTGATAACCCTTTACCACGTTATGATAATAAATTGATTTCATACCTGTTTTTTCTAAGAAACGCTTCTGCGCTCCTTCTACAGATAAACCGTTCCAATAATCATGATTGCCTAGAGAATTCATTCGTACCGCATCTTTATTTGCATTTTCATTATATACTTGCATGAAACGATCATATTGTTGTACCGATCCTGAATCAGTAAAGTCTCCCACAATTACGAACGCATCTTGTTTAGGTGCAAGTGTATTAAGTTGCTCGATTGCTCGTTTCCAGCGAAACGTATCATCCGTTCCACTATTTTTAATATGTACATCACTTACGACTGGAAAAACGATCTTCTTCTCACTTGGTGCCTTTTCTTGCTTCTTCTCTTCCGCTTTGACTGATGTACTCCACGGAAATGATACGAACGCTAATACAAAAACCATTAATAATCCAATAAGGCCTTTTACTTTTCGTAAAATAGTTCTTTCCACGTGAATCCTCCTCATAATAATTGATTCATTACAAGGGCTATTTTATCTAAAACATATTAATGCCGTTTAAATAACAAATTAATTTTATTAGATTTTTGTAAATATACAGTTAATTAGAAGTTAAGTCCAACATTCCTCGTACATTCCTCGTACTATTGTATACAACCACCTTTTGTCTAAAAGAGTCTGATCATTCTTTTCCTATGACTATTCACATATAATCTTTTCTATAACACTAATGATAAATTAAAGTTTAAGCCTATTGGACAATCTTAATTTTTAACATTTCCTTCTTTTTTAACACATCGGCCATGCTTCTACATTTAATAGTAGTAAAAGACAACTTAAAAGGAGGGGGTATATTGAAGAATAAAAGAAATATTGGCTGTTTCGCTCCTTTATCTATTATTTGTCCAGACCCTTGTCCACCGCCCCCTCCCCCAAATCCAAATTGCGAGCGAGTAACTAATGAATTTGCAGGGAATTTCCTCATAACTAATAACACCATCCCATCTGCCAAAGGTGCATTACAGTCAATGATACTATGGCAAAGTGATGGGATACTACTTATATCAGGTAATGTCTCGGTTTACAATAGTACTAGCAGCACAGAAGCAATTACAATTCAAATCACTGGAGCAGTAACTAATGTTTTCACTGTGTTTCCTGGTAATACAATATCGTACACAGGAAAAGACTTAGAGTCAGTCAGGATTATCAATATACAAAGTAATCCTTCACTATATTTAGAAGGTAAGTACTGTTGCCAATTTACATGTTGCTTATAGAATACCAATTTCATTACGTCCTTAATAAAAAAAGCATACCATTTACGGTATGCTTTTTTATGAAATTGGATAACGTACAGTAATACAAAACTCTCCTTGATTAACAGTTGTTCCTGTCGTAGTAATTCGGACAGTCGTAAAATATCGTACAGTGAAAGTACCACTACTTTGTGGTTGTACAGTAATTGTATCAACTACTGTAGCACCTACTAAAAAATCAACTGTAATGGGATTCGCGCCTACATCATATTTCACATAACCTGAACCATATACTTCTTGTGTAATATTATTCGTATATACAATTTGAGTACCAGCACCTGTAATAGACCAGTCTGTACATACTTGATCTTGCACAAGTGTTTTATTAGAACAACAAGACAAACCGGAACTTCTCATTCCCATTTTGATCCTCTCCTATTCTGCTATGAAAGTGGATAACGTGTTGTAATACAAAATTCTCCCTGATACGTTCCAGCAGGTGTTGCAGGTAACACAACTTGTATACTATCAAAGCGACGATACGTGAAAGCAATACTCGTTCCTGGGTTTAATGTTTGTGTATCAATTGTAGCCCCAGCAGAATCAAGCGCTTCTACAGTAATTGGACCTGGGCCAACATCATATTTAACAAAACCAGTACCAACTACATTTTGGTTAATATTATTTGTATAAAGAACATTATCAATTGCTGTTGCAACTACAGTAGCAGACCATGGACTACACACTTTATCTTGCACATAATTTTTATCTGGACAACACGTTAATGCCGCCCCTGAGCATTCACAAGACATAGAAGTTTCCCCTCTCTCTTACTTATTCCTTATATGTGTATGTCCCTCAGAGTCTTTTGCCTGTACTATTCATCTATTTTCAAAAAATAAGACAACTCCTGTACTAATGACTAGATAGATTCCGTTCTGTTTCTTTTTTTCATAAATTTATAGATTAAAATACCACCTACAACAATAACTACGACTAGTAATATCGGTAACATATATTGTCCAACAACATCCGCCGCTTTTTCCCAATGCGGACCTAATTTCATCCCAAAATAAATATACAAAGTCGTTAACGGGAACATTGCTACAAATGTATATATACTAAATTTCCATATGTTCATTTTCGCCATTCCACATGGAACAGAAATAAGCGTTCGAACCCCTGGCACAAAGCGTCCAACAAATGCTACAACTGGTCCATATTTCTCAAAGAAATCATCTGCTTTTTGAATTTGTTCTTCTTTAATAAAGAAGTATTTCCCGTACTTTATTAATAGAGGACGACCACCGTAATAACCGAGTGCGTATAACGTTAATGGTCCTGTCGTTCCCCCCAGTGTTCCAGCTAATACAGCTAGCCAAAAATTCATATCCCCCTCGTACACCCAATATCCAACCATGGGCAACACTACTTCTGCTGGAATAAATTCAAACGTTAATGCTAACACAACTCCAAAATAAGAAAACTGCTTTAAAAACTCAATTATATCTAAAATAATTTGCTCCATATTTTTAACTCCTATCCTACGTTTACGTTATGCTTTTCTTGTAATTGAACTGGCGCCATTTTTACAATTCGGTTCAAAATGAATAACACAATTCCAATATCATCTAAAATACCGATAAACGGCAGGAAGTCTGGAATTAAATCAAGCGGCATCGCAACATACCCAACTAAAAAAGCAACAGATAAAATTTTCTTCTTTATTGAAACCTCTTTTGAAGTAAAAAAGTCAAATAGGAATGGAACGAAACGACGGACATGAAATACAACTCTTAATCTACTAATAAGTTTTTTCATTTTTATTTCTCCTCTCTTTGTATACAAAAAGGACCCTACCAAATATGGTAAGGGTCCTAAAAAAGACAATAAGGGGCCTTTACCATTGCTGGTAAAGGTCTCACTAACAACGAAACGTTGCCAATAAAGCCGAGGGTTTCTCCCTGTAATGACGACTTTATTGTAATAAGTTACTCCCCTTTATACACAATTTTATACACTCACATTAAAATATTTCAGAGGGCTTGTCAATATATTTTATATCCCAATCCCTCCTGCTTACCCTTCCGTAAAAAACAAAAAACGTATAGGAAATTTCTTACTATCTCATAATATACATAATCATTTTTGAATGAAAGGAGAGGTTTCATTTGCATACCGTATGGAAAGGTGCACTTTCACTCGGACTATTAAATATAGGAATTAAACTATATAGCGCCGTAGAAGAAACCGATATAAAATTTTTAAGTCTCCATAAAGAATGCTTAACACCTATTAAATATAAAAAATTTGCTCCTGATTGTACGGATGAAGAAATTGATGATAAAGATATTGTAAAAGCCTATGAATATGCACCTCATAAATACATCATTATTGATGAAAAAGAATTAGCTGCGTTGCAAAAAGCTCACGAACCACGATCCATTCGTATTATATCTTTTATCCAAAATAACGAAATCGATTCTGTTCTTTATGACCGTTCTTATTTTATAGGCCCTATCCCAGGACATGAAAAATCATATTTATTATTAAAAGAAGCTCTTGAACGTACAAATAAACTTGGGCTTATTCATATTTCTATTAGAAAAAAACAACATTTAGCTATTATCCGTAACTTTGAAGATGGACTTATGTTACAAACCATCCACTACCCTAATGAAATTCGCGATATAACAAATACACCTAACTTACCAAGTAATGAAAATTACCCTATCCAAAAACAAGAACTCACCGCAGCAATTAATTTAATCCACCACCTTACAAATCCTTTTGAACAAGAAATGTATATAGATGAATATGCAGAAGCCCTTACCGAATTAATCGAGAATAAAATTGAACAACAGGAAAAAACTGAAACAATCTCTCCAGCTCCGAACATCATTAATATTATGGAGACATTACAGGCAAGCATTGAACAAGCAAAAATAAAAAGAGAAAACAAAAAAGAACAAGAGGCCAAATGAAATTGACCTCTTGTTCTTTAAAGCGGATTACATTTCGGCATTTCGAGTCCAGATGATTGAGCTAATTTTAATAAATAATAACATTCCTCTCTTGCCATATGATCTGCCATTCTAGCTGATAGTGCACTTAATACTTCATGCGATAACTCCAGCTCTTCCACTTCATGTAAAAAATGCGAAAATAATTTCAATTCAAGTGAAACATCTTTTGTAAACTTCTTTAATGCTGGAAAATGATGAAGCTCCGTTCGTAAATACCCAGTCATCTCAACTGCCTTTAAGTAAAATTGTTCAAAATGCTTCGTAAATTCTTCGCTTTTCTCTTTTAATCTTTTTTCAACAAGATCTAGCCCACCAGAAATAGAGCCCGCATGACCAGCCGCATCCGTTAACCAAACGAGATGATAATGCAATTCATGAAAAACAGGCGGAACTTCCCCTTTCTTCAAAAACTCTAAAACCGTTATATACTCTTCCACTTCGTTTACCATATGATTAATAAAAGTTGGTGTAAAATGAATAGTAATTTTCCCTTCCAACTGCTTCTGTATAATACTTAATTTAAACGTCCGAATTTCCTTTGCAGCTTGTTCTGCCTCTTTTGAGAATGCCATCAGATTCACATTCCGAACTTTATTTAACAGGTTCGTAAATGTTTCAACAAAGTAAGTAGCTTTTTTTATATCCGCTTTTTCCTTCGGAGCTAATGCATCAAGTAAAAATTGTGCATGATCAGTAAGTACCTTTAGCCAAAATTGATGCTCAAACAACGCACTTTCTTCATAATTTCTCTCCACTAAATCCCCTCCGTTTATTCATCCTTCTCTACCACTTGAAGTTTATATCCATCTGGGTCTTGTACTACAATACTTTTCTCACTTTTGTTTTCTGTATATGCAATTTTATAAAATACTAACCTCTTCTTTACATTCTCTATGTTAGAAATTGAAAACGTTAGAACATCAACTGAGTCCGTAACACTCTTCTCACGCCCGCCCAAGCTGCGATTCATAACAAAACTAATTCTCGTTGAATCGGTATCATACCAAACCCCTGTAATATCTAATTGCGGCCTCTCTGAACTAGGTGTTATTCCTAAAATCCCTTCGTAAAAATACAGAGTTTCCTTTAAGTTCTTTACTTCTAACACAATTAAATTCTTTACATTCTCCACATTCATTCCCCCTGTACTTATTACTTTTTTATATGTGTCATAAATGCTCATTATGTCTGAATACAATACGTAGTAATGAACATGTAAGGAGGTTTATTCGTGAATAAATATATGAGATCATTCGTGCCCTATCATAGTCCTCTCGACCCTTGTCCTCCTATCGGAAAAAAATATTATTCTACTCCTCCTAATTTATTTTTAGGCTTTCAACCGCCAAACTTACCACAATTCACGCCAAAAGAAGCGCTACAAAAAGGGACTTTATGGCCTATTTTTTATGACTATTATGAAAATCCTTATAAAAAAGGGCGGTGACTACTGACGTGACTCAATCGCTACCAGAAGAATACTATCAGCTTTTACTGGAGCTTCAAGAACTGGACTTTGTACTAGTTGAACTCACTCTTTATTTAGATACACATCCAGATGACACCGCTGCGATTAATCAATTTAATGATTTTTCCTATAAACGGCGAGTATTAAAACAAAAGATGGAAGAAAAATACGGGCCACTCCAACAGTTTGGAAACAGCTATTCTAATGCTCCTTGGGAATGGAGCAAAGGTCCTTGGCCATGGCAAATATAAAGGAGAGAAACTATGTGGATTTATGAAAAGAAATTACAATACCCAGTTAAAGTGGGAACTTGCAATCCAGCACTTGCAAAATTATTAATTGAGCAATACGGCGGTGCAGATGGCGAGCTAGCCGCTGCACTACGTTACTTAAATCAACGTTATACAATTCCTGATAAAGTCATTGGCCTACTTACTGATATTGGTACAGAAGAATTTGCTCACCTTGAAATGATTGCTACGATGGTTTATAAACTAACGAAAGATGCAACTCCTGAACAAATGAAGGCTGCTGGACTTGATCCTCATTATGTTGATCATGATAGTGCACTTCATTACCATAATGCTGCTGGTGTTCCATTTACTGCAACCTATATACAGGCTAAAGGTGATCCAATTGCCGATTTATACGAAGATATCGCAGCTGAAGAAAAAGCACGCGCAACATATCAATGGCTCATTAACTTATCAGATGATCCAGATATAAATGACAGCCTACGCTTCTTACGTGAACGAGAAATTGTCCATTCACAACGGTTCCGAGAAGCAGTTGAAATATTAAAAGAAGAACGTGATAAAAAAATATTTTTTTAAAACACGTATCCTAGTGATATGTGTTTTTTTACGTTCAAAGTTAAATCCTTCCTATTGAAGATATAAATAGTATATTTATTCGATTTAATGTATTATTTTTTAATATTTTCAAAATTCCCTATTGCTTTCTAGTCATCAGACCTTTAAAATAGTAACAGTTACTCGACAAATTATTTGAATTTTCGACAAAAACACTCATTAGGAGGATTTTCTTTATATGCGTACAACTTTAAAACCAGCGCAAATACTTTCGATTAGTTTATTACTATTCGCAGTTTTCTTCGGTGCTGGTAATATGATTTTCCCGCCCCTTCTCGGTCTTTTTTCCGGAGAAAATATGTGGGTCTCCATTACAGGATTTATTATTACAGACGTCGGTTTATCTTTACTTGCTATCGTCGCTGTTGCCCTTGCCGGTGGTAGTTTTAACACTTTAGCAAGCCGTGTTCATCCAAAATTCGCAGCAATATTCGCTATCATTATTTATCTTTCAATCGGCCCACTATTTGTTATTCCACGAACTGGATCTGTATCTTACGAAATTGGGATTGCACCACTTTTCCCGGACCAATGGTACTCTATGTTAATCTTTAGTGCAATTTTCTTTACAGTCGTCTACTTCTTATCATTAAATCCATCAAAATTAGTAGATCATATCGGAAAAATATTAACACCAATTTTACTTGGAATTATTGCAATTATGGCAACAAAAGCGATTCTTTCACCAGGAACATTTGCAGAACCTGTTGGTGACTATAAAGAAATTCCATTTTTCAAAGGATTTCTTGAAGGATTTTTAACGTTAGATGCAATCGGTGCTCTCGTATTATCAACGATTGTTGTAAATGCAATTCGCCAAAACGGTATACAAGAGAAGAAATCAATTGCGAAATATACAATTATTTGCGGAAGCATTGCAGCCTTATTCTTAACAATTGTTTATTTCTTACTCGGTTATATCGGCGCTTCAAACGGCAACTTAGGACAATTTGAGAACGGTGGTCAACTATTAGCTACTGTTATGTACCAATTCTTTGGGACAAGCGGTAATGTTTTATTAAGTATCGCCATTATCTTTGCTTGTTTAACGACAGCAATTGGTGTTGTAAGTGCGTTCGCAAACTATTTTGCAACAGTACTAACAAACGTTTCATATAAGAAACTCGTACTATACGTTTGTATCTTTAGCTTCGTTATTTCAAACTTAGGATTAAGCTTACTAATAAAAATTACATTACCTGTATTAATCATTTTGTATCCAATTACAATCATTTTAATTTTCGTATCATTTATTGATAAATATACGAAACGTAAACCTTCTGTCTACATCGGAGCAATGATCGCAGCATTCATTATTAGCTGTATTCATGCACTTGATAATGTGGAATTGATACCAAGTTTTATCGCTAATATCGTACACACCATTCCTTTTTATAACTTAGGAATTGGTTGGATTATTCCAGCAATCATCGGTGGTATAATTGGATACTTTATTCCCCAAGCTGAAGCTGAAGGTGAAGTTTCTACAAAATAAAAAGAAGCAAGCATGAACTCCATGCTTGCTTCTTTTTTATTTTCTATCGCTACATACAATATTTGTGTACGAACGGACCGTTAACGTATAGTAACTAAAGTATATGATTATATACACACCTATACTGCCTAGTAAAGGAAGGCTATATTCAAACATTCCTGTAAAGCCCATCAAACTTAAAAATGCAAAGAATGTATGACATATTGCCAGCAGTAATGGTACTACGAATATCGCCCCCACTTGCTTTCTTACAGACTCTGTTGCTTCCTTTTTCGTTAGTCCAATTTTCTTTAACATTCCGTACGCTGGTCGCTCTGCCATCGCTTCTGTTATTTGTTTAAAGTATAAAATACAACCTGTTGCAAGAATAAAAACAATCCCTAAAAATACGCTAGCAAATAATAATACTGCACCATCTTGCAATTCAGATTGGCTCGCCTCTTCAAATGATTGGAATTTCACTTCTTTAGGAATGATTGTCCCTAGCTCTTTCGTTAGCTCTCTATTACCGTTTCCTTCAACGATAAATCCGCTAACTGTTGAAACATCCTTTCCTTGCTGCAACTTATTAAATAGCGAATCTCGAACAACAAGCCCCACTGGTGCAAGTTTCGCACTAACAACTGTTTCTTCGCGGTGATCAACGATTGTTAAACCACTCTTCATCCCTTCAAAGGACACATTACTTCCTTCAAGCGAATTCTTTTCGATGTTATATGATTTATATGGATCTAATAAAATAACTTCCTTTTCAGAACCGAGAATAACTTGTTTATTGCCTAACATAGAAGCTGATTTATTATAATCTGTCACTTTTATAACTTGTACATTACCATTACCTATTAAATACCCTGTTAATATTTGTTTTCCATCTATCTTCCCTTGCATAGACAGCATAGCTACAGACGTTTCATTTTTAATTGCTAACTCATGCTTTTGAATTTCTTCTCTAACTTTCTTATCTAATCCTTTTCCAGTTGTTACATATTCATAACTAACTGGATTCATTAATGCCGCTGTCTTCTGCGCTCCATAATACATACTAGAACTAATTCCAATCGTACATAATGTTACCGCACTTAATAAAGATAATAGCGCCAGCATCTTTACGTTCCCTTTTATTCTAAAGAACAATGAAGAAATCGATAAAATGTTCGTTCCATTCCAATATTTCGTTTTATCTCCCTTTATTTTATGGAGTGATTTCACTGTATATTGCTCAAATAGTAAAAACGTACCTTTTACAATACAACCAAAAATAAGTAGACCTGTAATGAAAATGGCCCCAAACCCAAAGATTTGTGTAAGTAGCGCAATGATATAACCTGTAATTAATAAAGCAATCGCTCGTTTTGCCTTCTCACTTGCATACGTAGGTGCCTCTTCTTTCTGATTTTCACCATATAGTAATTCAACTAAACGATGCTCATAAATTAACTTTTTACTTTTCCATGATGCAATAAAGAAAATTGCGCCTATCGTTATAAGAACTTCTACTATAGATAAAAATGAAATCGTAAATGTGAACGTAAACGCACTTCCCATTAGCTTCACAAGAAGCCCTGCGCACATATTCGCTATAAATAAACCAGCAAGAATACCTAACACACTTGCCGCACCACCAACTAATAACGTTTCATAAAAGAGTAACTTCGCAATTTCTTCTTTACGGATACCTAATAAACTGTATAGCGCAATTTCTTTTTTCTTCTTTCGCAAAAAGAAGCTATTACAATAAAAAATAAATATCGTTAAAAAGATAATTAACAATATTTGTGCAAACGTAAATGTCGTTTCCACTTTATCCGACTCTTTTAAAAGAGCTACTACACTTTCATTTCGTTTAATCGATACGAATGTAAAATAAATAATAATGCTGCCTACTAATGAAATAAAGTATAGAAAATAATCTTTCATATTTCGTTTTATGCTACGTTTTGATACTTCTAAAAAATCCATCGTACACCTTCACCCGCTCTCGCATTTCTCTATACATGAAGTGTATACGAAATTGTATTTCTCCCCTATCGATTTTCATTACATCTCTCTTACGATATTGTAATATAGCAAAATAAAAGAACCTAGTTTCCTAGGTTCTTCACATCGTATGTTTAAAAGTAAATAACTCTTCTTTTGACTGCACAGCAGATTGTTCCTCTTCTATAGCGTCCTTCTTTATCTCTCCTCCTAACCTTACTTTCATCATCGCCTCTTCTATACTTTTTACAATCATATTTCCTGAAAAAATAGTAAGTCCAAAAAATGTAATGGGAACGAGAGGAATCCATGGATTCACTGTTAATGATCTAAAATAGACTCCAATTAAACCTGACCATTCATGCGTGTATGATTCTATTTCTTCTATCGGTCCTAAAAACTGAACTGTTCCACCAAAGAATATTTCCAGTAATCCTAAGTGCAGTAAAATAGTAAGAGTTTGCGTAAACTGCTGAAAAAATACAAGTATAAACGTCATATAGAGATGCGGGAAAATATGCTTTATAACAATGTGCCTTCTCGATCCACCCAATATGCACGCAGCTTCAATAAATTCTTCGGTTCTCAATTTACGGACTTCCTTCGCAACATACAGTGCAATAACTGGCATCACAAGCATTACAAGTAATAAAACTTGAAACGAAGCTCTTTCAAAAAAGGTTGTTGTTTCCTCTCCACTCCCAAATGCATTTGCAAGGTGAAGAAAAAAATACGCAATCATAACTGTTGGAATAACTGTAAAACTATCAAAAAAAGCCTCGATTTTTGAAAACCCTCTTTTTACATATGTTCCAAGCACAACACCAAAAAACACACCTATCACCATTCTAAGTGCCGCAATTAAAATAGATATACCAATCGTCCACTTCGCACCTTCAATGACTAAATGTAACAGGTCGTATCCTTTCCGGTCTGTCCCAAGTAAAAATTGTAATGAAGGTGAAAACGGTGGCACTTGTGGATTTTCATCCGCATCATATTGCAATGTAACTTGTCTAATATGTCCATCATTCCATATCGTATTTCCGATGCTCAAAAGAACTAATATGAGAAGAAAACCAATGCTTATCCAAAATCTTTTATCGCGTTTTATATACGTCCACATATTATAGTCTCTCCTTCATCGCAGCTGGAATGAGATAATGAAACACTTTAAACAAAATAAAAATCGGAATATAAATAAGCAGCACACTAACGATGAAAACCTCAACCCTAATACTCTCATACGATTTCAAAAAAATAAAAATACCACCCGTATTAAAAATCCATTCTATAATATATAAATTAGATAACATAAAAAAGATATTCGTTTTCGCAAAGAAAAGTGTACTAAGCAACACATTTCGTAAAACATGACGATTTAAAATATGAAAACGATTCAGCCCTTTCGCCTTAGCAAATAGTACATAATCTTTTTCTAGCTCATTTTCAAAACGAAGCACTAACATTTTTACAAACAAAATCGTAGTCGGTATACTCAAACAAAATATCGGCAATCCTCTAATCGATTCGCCTCCGATTGACGCAATTTGAAAAGGTAAAAAACCTGTACTTTTAAAAAACCATACAACTAAAATTTGTGATACTAAAATAAGAAGAATGTCTGGAATAGATTCTAGGAAGATGAGAAATGATTTAATGCGATGCTGTATACGCGGTGAACTACTCATAATGACATAAACAATACAAAATGCTACAAATAATGAAATGAAAAAAGCCGCCAAAAAAATCACAATCGTTTCTTTATAATGGACGAACAACTGCGGAAATAAAAATTTACCTCTCACATATTGAAAATTGGAGATATCCATTAAGTTCACAAACACTTCTTTTAAACTCTGTATGTACTTTGATACATGCAGCTCAAATCCATAAAATAATGTCGGCAATGCTCCTAAACAAATAATACCCAAAATCGAAATAATAAATTGAACCGTCACTTCCATCCCATTCAGAAAAACTTTTTTGACCACGTTTTCCCTTCTCTCTTTATATAATTTACCCTCTAATTTTATTCTTAATTTTCTGAATTGTAAATATTCAAATAAAAAAATCACTAGGTTATGATCCTAGTGATTCTTTATGCGCATGCCCTTCTCTTTTCGCAAACGGCATATACAAAATAAAACATCCAATAAGCGCAGCTATTTCTAATGAAATAATATAGTAAGGGTGTGGCCCTAACATATCGAGTAATGAAGCAGTTTCTGGCTTACGAGCTAAAAACATATAATTGCCACCTGTTTTGTAGTTCACAAAAGAAACGATTGGAATTATTATGTTTAAAAATATCATCGTACGCTTAATTGATTGCAAGGTCGGTCTATATCCTTCTACCCACGTCATAAAGAGTGGTGACCAAATGAGTAATACATGTGCGGCGAAGAATTCTATAAAGCGAAAATGTGGAAAAGCATATTGCACGTTCGGCGTTATAATAGCTTGTGATGCACCGATAATTCCTGTAAAAAATACAATCTCATATATGCGGTAACTTTTCGTTACAATCATAATCGATGCTAACAATAAACTAATCGTACATAACTCAAATGGTAATGAAGTGCCTAGTTCAAAAATCCCCGCTTTCCATTCCCACATATGGAGCCCAATTTCACTCCCAACAAATAAAAATGCAATCGCATATCGAACCGTTATATTCCACTCATTTTGACGCAATAAATCTTGGTATTGATATAGAAAAAATATCCCCACCAACATAATAAATAATATAAGGACATGTTGCCTTGAGTATGGAATAAATGGTTTTAATGGATGCGCACTAAAATAAGCTTCCATCTTGCCTCCTCCTCTCTTTCATACAATATTATTGTTAGAAAGAAACGACGAGTCAATTCATTTGCTCACACTTGGACAAGCTCTACCTTACATTTACATATTCATACCTTACAAAACTGTAAGGTTATTGTAAGCTAAAACGATTTGTCAGATTCTTCACCTCTTCTATACTTAATGTAGATACTAAAACGAACGAAAAGGTGATAAATAGATGAAGAAGAAAAATAAAGTGTTAATTACTAGTGTAGTAGCAATCGGTATTGCAGCTGGATCATATTTTGCATTTGCTGGCGGTAGTTCAGAAGTAGCAATGGCATATAGCGGATATAAAGTAACAGAAAAACAAATTGAAAACGCGCAAAAATTTGGCGGTGAAGTCATTCCAAACGGCATCGAAACAATTTCATTTGATCCAACAAAAGGTACGTATGAATTAGCTGTTAAAAAAGGCGATGAAGTTAAGAAAGGGCAGCTTCTGTTTAAATATAATGACCCTACTGCGAAACAAGGTGTAACGGAAGCAGAAATGCAAAAGAAAATCGCACAAAAAGAAGTAACATTGTTCCAAAAACAAATTGATACAGCGAAACAAAAATTACAAAAAGATAAAAATGCAGGCCTTCCTGCTGAAGCATTAAAAGCATCAGAAGTCGAAGTACAACAATTAGAATCACAAATTGAAATGAAAAAGTTTGAAGTTGAAAAATCTGATGAAATGATTAAAGCAGCAAAAGAGAAAGTAAATACACTTTCTGTAACGAGCCCTACTGATGGCGTAATTGATGATATCGTAAAAACTGCTGATGAAAAAACAGGTATGAGCGGCATTACACTTCGCCACGCTGGGCCATTTAAAGTAAAAGGTCAACTTTCTGAATATGAGCTTGCTAGTATGAAAGTCGGGCAAGAAGTAACTGTTTCCTCAAAAACTGTCGCTGGTAAGACTTGGACAGGAAAAGTAACAGAAATCGGTTCTACACCATTAAAGAGCATGGATGAAAACAAAACAGTTTCTAACTATCAATTCACTGTCACATTAGATAATAGTGAAGAATTACAAAACGGCTTCCACGTTTACGTAACAAGTAAATCTGGCGAAGCAACTGGTACGATTGTTCCGAAAAGCAGCATCGTGAAAAAAGGTGACAAAAATATTGTCTTCGTTGTAAAAGACGGTAAAGCGAAAGAACAAGCTGTTACTGTTGAATTCGAAACTGATAGCGAAGCAAAAGTTTCTGGAGTGAAAAAAGGAGAGCAAATTATCTCTAAACCTGAAAAAGACTTAAAAGATGGTATGGAGGTCGTCGCCCGATGATTAACTTAAAAGGCATCACGAAATCTTTCCAAAATGGTGCAGAATCCGTTCAAATATTACACGGCATTGACGTAACACTGAACCAGGGAGAATTCACTTCTATTATGGGACCATCTGGTTCTGGTAAATCAACATTAATGAACATTATCGGCTGCTTAGATAAACCAACGACAGGTGCGTATGAACTAGCTGGTCAAAATATTTCAAACATGTCTGAGACAGAACTTGCACGCGTTCGTAATAAAGAGATTGGGTTCGTATTCCAAAACTTCATGTTATTACCGAGACTTACAGCACTTCAAAATGTAGAGCTACCTCTTATTTACGCTGGAGTCGATAAAAAAGAAAGACGCGAGCGCTCATTAGCCGCTTTAACAAAAGTAGGTTTAGCTGATCGTGCTACTCACCTACCGAACGAATTATCAGGTGGACAAAAACAGCGTGTCGCAGTCGCACGTGCAATCGTAAATAATCCAAAGTTCATTTTAGCCGATGAACCGACAGGAGCACTTGATACGAAAACAAGTACACAAATTATGGATCTCTTTTACGAATTAAACAAACAAGGCTCAACAATCATTATGATTACCCATGATCGTGAAATTGGGGAAGCTGCAGCAAGGCAAATTGTAATTCGTGACGGAAACATCGTCCAAGATTGGAGAGGTTAATTTTGAACACGAGTGAAAATATACGCATGGCCCTTTCCTCTATCTTTGCCCACAAAATGCGTTCCATCTTAACAATGCTAGGAATTATTATCGGTATTAGTGCCATTATTACTATCATTTCAATGGGTGATGGTACAAATGCAAAGTTTAAAGAAGAGCTAGGCCAAGGAAAAGATAATGAAATAACGATTTACTACAACAACCCTGATTATGGAACAGATAGTGCCAAAATCACACCTGATATGCTAAACCGTCTTCAAACCGTACCAGGCGTTAAAGATGTGTATCCAGATGTAAGTATGAAAGTAAAAGCATCTGCTGGTTCAAAAGATGTCTCTCTTGATTTAAAAGGTGGAACAGGTGCCTTTATGACAGATTCGAAAATAAAATTAGTTCACGGTCGTGAATTAAACGACAGCGAATTAAACCAGGCAATCCCTGCTGTTATATTAAATGAAGAAGCTTTCAACAAATTATTTAGTGGTTGGGAATCAAATCAATACACAGATATAAAAGGAAAGCCGTATAAAATAGTCGGTGTATACGAAACGAAAAACGAATTTGGAATGGCTATGCCTGAAGGTTACACATCACTGGAAAACGCACCTGTCATTTCAGGAGTAAATGAGTATGACTCTGTAAGATTAACGATGACCTCTCCAACAGAACGTAAAAGTGTAGAAAAACAAGCCGTTTCTGTTTTAAACGAAATGAAAGCTCCGAAATTTGAGCACAAATTCGAAGCACAAGACTTAGGTGAATTTACGAAGCAATTAGACGAATCCATCGGTATGATGAAAATGGTATTCGGTGGTATTGCCGCTATCTCCTTACTTGTTGGTGGTATCGGTGTAATGAATATTATGCTTGTATCTGTAACAGAACGTACACGTGAGATTGGTATTCGTAAAGCACTTGGTGCAACGCGCGGTAAAGTATTAACACAATTCTTAATTGAATCTTGTATTTTAACAGGACTCGGTGGTTTCATCGGATTCATGCTCGGTATCTTCTTCGCTTGGATCGTCTCAATCTTTGCCGGATGGCCACTCGTTGTCTCAAAAGAACTTGGACTTCTTGCAGTAGGTATCTCCATGTTAATCGGTATTATATTCGGTCTACTACCAGCTAACAAAGCTGCAAAACTTGATCCAATTGAATGTTTACGATATGAATAAACAAAAACGTAGGAATTTACACTCCTACGTTTTTTTATTTATCCCGCTTTAATGGGCAGTAAGACCCCCACCTCAAAATTCAGCGAAAGCAAAGAATTTAGGTGGGGGTCGGGTTGCCCATAAAAGCCCGATTGGTTCAACTAATAATCAGTGGGGGAGGAAGAATCCTCCCCACTGATTAAAGTTTCACTTTATCTATTAAATCGTGTTTCTTCTATTATATATGTTTCACGTTATAAACACCTTTCATTATTTTAGCTTACTAAAGCTATTATAGAATCCTATTATTGCAAAAATAATATGTGACAGACTAAAATCAAGGCGTAATTTTTTCCATACCTCGACTTATTTTGTAACAATTATGGCGATATTTTATCGATTTTCACCTCATTTATATTTCTCTACAACTAAAATAGTTATTTTTACATAACTACTTTCCTGTTCCAATAGAAAAAAACGCCGTTTTTGTAATGATTTCGAAATGATTACGTAACACTACAGAAATGTTATTAACCTATTAGAAATTGAAATACTCCTCTTTTTATGTATTGTATGCTCTAACCTCCCCTATAAACTATAAGAAAGCGCTTTTAGGATATTACTGGAATTATTACAGAATATTAATGACCCGTTACGAAACCTTTGTAATTTTATGTTTTCCGCAAATAAGAAAATAATGGTTGCTATAATGAGGTCAACGAAAACAAATGCAATGGAGGCTATTATGAAAAAATTTATGGGTATAGCAACAGCAGCGGTTTTTGGTCTTGGGATTTTCACAACATCTGCTAAAGCAGAAACAATCGTAACGACTGATGTACTAAATGTACGAGAAAACCCAACTACTGAATCAAAAGTTGTAGGAAAATTATTAGATGGATATAAAGTTAACGTTTTACATACAGAAAACGGATGGTCAAAAGTGAAATTAAACAGCGGTAAAGAAGCTTTCATTAGCGCTGACTATACTAAAGACACTTACTACGTAACAGCAAACGTATTAAACGTACGTGCTGGTGCAAACACAGACTCAGAAATTCTTGGTAAATTGAAACAAGATGATGTAATTGAAACAACACACCAAGTACAAAACGACTGGATCCAATTTGAATATAACGGCAAAACAGCTTATGTTCATGTTCCTTACTTAACAGGTAAAGCACCAGTTAAAGTTCAACCAGTAGTTAAAGCTGAAAAAACAACTAAAGTTCAAGATACAGCTAAAGCAGTGGAAGCAACTAAAGCTCGTGAAGTAGCTGAAACGCAAGCTAAAGCTAAGGCGGAGGAAGCAACTAAAGCTCGTGAAGCAGCTGAAGCTCAAGCAGAAGCTAAGGCTCAAGAGGCAGCTAAAGCTCGTGAAGCAGCTAAAGCCGGGGCAGAAGCTAAAGCTCAGGCAGAAGCTGAAGCTCAAGCAGAAGCTAAGGCTCAAGAAGCAGCTAAAGCTCGTGAAGCAGCTAAAGCTCAGGCAGAAGCTGAAGCTCAAGCAGAAGCTAAGGCTCAAGAAGCAGCTAAAGCTCGTGAAGCAGCTAAGGCTCAAGAAGCAGCTGAAGCTCGTGAAGCGGCTAAGGCTCAAGAAGCAGCTGAAGCTCGTGAAGCGGCTAAAGCTCAAGAGGCAGCTAAAGCTCGTGAAGCGGCTAAAGCTCAAAAACCTGCTACACAACAACCTGTTGCAAAAGAAACTGAAACAAGTGCACCATCATCTTCTCGTGAACTACGCGTTGTAGCAACAGCTTACACAGCAGATCCACTTGAAAATGGTTATAAAGCAGGCGACCAAGTAAAATCAGCTTTAGGTCACAACTTAACAGCTAACCCAAACATGAAACTAATTGCAGTTGATCCAAGTGTCATTCCATTAGGTTCAAAAGTATGGGTTGAAGGTTACGGAGTAGCAATCGCTGGTGATACTGGTGGAGCTATTAAAGGAAATAAAATCGACGTTTTAATGCCTGATAAAGGTACATCTAGTAACTGGGGACGTAAAACAGTTACAGTTAAAGTATTAAACTAGTTCGTATAAAAAGAGTCAGTCTCATTGAGGCTGACTCTTTTTTTGATTCTCACATTCTAACTTTCTCTTGAAACTTTCACTCTGACATAAATAAGTTCCCTCGGTTTTTATATACTTTATCAAACGCCTTTAAAACTTCTTCATGATTAACAAACTTAGGTAAAAAACGAAGAGCGATGACAATCTCCTTCTCTCCCGTCCAAATTAAATCTATCTCTTTGCATTCTATATAATTTCACAAAAAAAAGAGGATGCCATAGCATCCTCTCCTGCCCTTCCCTATTCCACACAAGTAAACTGCGTCCAAGCTCCTACATAATCTAGTAAGAATAACTCTTCTTCTGCAATTGTACCGACAATATTTTTCCGTTCATCTATCGGCATTTCTTTTAGAATGATTTGTAGTTCACCTTTATACTTACCAAACGAGTTGTTACCAATTACAACTTGCCCTCTTTCCTGTAATACACTTTCGCGCACTGGGAAGTCATAGTCTTTGTACTTTTTACGCACTTCTGTAGAACGTACCATATACTCTGTTATGTCACCGCGCCTTACATGTAATTCTTGCAGCGTGGCTCTCTTTTCTACTTCAGTCGCTTCGTCTACAAAGTGTACTTTCAGCTGTAACATGTAACGATTTAAGTTTCCTAGTTTCTCTAACTCTTCTTCACTCGCGTAAGCATTTCCAATAATAACGTCATCAATAAGCCCTGTCGCCCATAAATGTTTCGCTTGTACTTCAATCGGTAAGTTACGATGCTCTTCTAACGTACATAATCCGTCATTAATATCCCATGGACCGATGTTAGCTGCATGTGACGTAATAAACGCTGCCGTGCGAATGCCATGCTTTTTAAAGCGTTCACTACAGCGAATGAAATAATCATACGGAAGACCAGTGAATTTTTGCGGATAAAAGTTATGACAGCCAATTAAAGCTGGTTTATTCGCCTGATGCGAAAGGATATTCTCTAAGTATGCAATATCGTTACTTACGTTTAGTTCAATTTTTAAGCCGTACGGATTATTCGTCATTTTTGCTTCTGTTAATCCGTCAAAACCTAAATCTAAACGAATACCGTCTGCACCTAACTCTGCAAAGAATGATAGATCACTATAGCTAATACTAAGTTGATCGAATACTGCCGGAGCTACATCTAAAATAACTTCCATATTGTTATCTTTTGCATGATTAATAATTTCTTTAAATTCAGCTACAATTTCTTCTTTTGGACGATTCACAGATAATAGACATGTGAATATTCTTGAAAAACCGTGGCGTGCCGCTGCCGAAATGTATGCCATATCTTGTTCTTTCGTTGAATGCTCTGGATAAAGTGAAATTCCTAATTTACGCTCCATGCTTTTGCATCTCCTTCACACGTTGTATTAATGCCATGCTCGTAAATCTATATTTTGCAGATAAACATGTTGCACATAAAATCGTTGGTACAATAATTACGTACGGTGATTGTAAGCTTAGCATTACATATGCACCCATTGAACTACCGATAAATACAATTGATACGAGTAGTAACACTAATAAAGATTTACTTTGTACCCATTTTGAATAATGTGCAATACACTGCCCCGCTACGAATGTAATTAAGATGATAATTGCTCCGAGCATTCTGTTTTCTCCTCTCCTACTAATTGTTGTTTCTCATACATTTTGAAGAATGGATAGTAAATAACGAATGAGATCACAAAGTTAACAAGTACAAGTACACCAGCCATAATTGTCCAGTCTGTACTAATAATCGCTGCAATTGGTGCTAACATCGTAAATGGCAACTTCGCCATCATGAGCGGAATCATGCCTGAAACAACTGCAAAATATGATACTGTCGTTGTAACTAACGGTGTAATAACGAATGGAATAATTAAGATTGGGTTCATTACAATTGGTGCCCCGAAAATAATTGGTTCGTTAATATTGAATAAACCTGGTACGAATGATAATCTACCTAACTCTTTTAGGAACTTAGATTTAGAGAACATAAACATAATAACTAAAGCTAACGTTGAGCCTGATCCACCGATCCATACGAACCATTGAATAAATTGCTCTGTAAATAAGTTTGGTAATTGATGTGCATTTCCTGTAGCTGTGAATACTTCCATATTTTCAAGAATTGCTGAATCCCACATCGGACGAATGATTGGTCCTAAAATCGCTGGGCCATGTATACCGAATGACCAGAAGAACACGATTAAGAATACTGTTAATAAACCGCCGAATAAATTATTTCCTACTAATACTGATTTTAGTGGTGCGATTAAATACGTGATTGTTGTATTTACATCGAATTTTAAACCGTAACGAATACCCCAGAATAAAAGAATAACGACTAAAGTTGGAATTAATGCAGCAAACGAGTTTGCAACTGCTGGTGGTACACTGTCTGGTAATTTAATCGAGATATTATGCTTAATCATAAAGTGATAAATTTCTACTGCAATTAAAGCTGTAACAATTGCGCCGAATAAAGACGTTGCACTTAATGTTCCTACTGAAATATATCTTCCCGCATCAATAACACCTGGTACAGCTTTCGTAATTTGAATTGGTTCAACTGATGCTAGTAAAAAGGCGAGTACAGATAACAACCCTGCACTTAACTGATTGAGCTGATAAAAGTTTGCGAGTGAAGCTCCTACCCCAAATGCTGCGTATAATGCCATTAAACCTACTGTAAACCGGAATGGAATATCTAAAATATGGCGAAATGGTGCAATCCATTCCATATATGCATCAATTGGTAAATTTAAAAAGATAACGAAAAATGATCCGACAATCGTTAACGGTAATGTAGAAATAACTCCGTTTCGAATTGCTAATAAATGTCGTTGTCCTGCAATCTTTTGCGTTGTTGGCATAATCTTTTGTTCCATAAAACTCATAAAACCATTCATCAATACCCCTTCTTTCTCTTTACTACGTAAGGACAAAAAGTTATAACATTATAATGTTTATATTTAAAAAAATATAATTATGCTAAAACTAATTGTTCTGCTTGTTTCAGTACTTTTAAACCGTCACACATGCCATAATCTCTTTGTTCTATTATTGCAACCGGTATATCGTATGACTTCGCAAGAAACTGTACCGCTGGAAACAAATACTTCACTTGTGGTCCGATTAAAACAACATCAGCATTTTTTATTTCCAGTTTCACAAGTTCTGAATCAACTGCTTTAATTTTATAATCCTTCCCTTGTTTCATTGCCTCTTCTTGCATTTTTCTTACAACCATGCTCGTTGACATGCCTGCTGCACAACATAATAAAATGTACATCTTATACTGTCACTTTCTCTTCTACTCGTTTATGAAGAGTGATAAATTCTTCAGCAAGTTCTTTCACTGTAATTGCATTCATTAAATGATCTTGTGCATGCACTAACAATAAACTTATTTCTGCATGATTTCCTCTTGCTTCTTCTTGAATTAAGTCTGTTTGAATGCGATGAGCTGCTGAAATCTCTTCACTAGCAATTGTCATCTTTTCACTCGCATTCTCAAAATCTCCTTGTCTTGCAAAAGCAATTGCTTCAAGTGACGCGCTTCTCGCGTTGCCACCATGTAAAATTAACGCAAATGGAGTTTGCATATCAGTCATTTCAAATTCCCCCAAGCTATCTTTTTTCTATATGGTTATCTTATTATGAAAACGCATACAATTAAACATAAAAAACTTCCGTTGTGTAACGGAAGTTTTTATATACTTCTCTTATAACGATAATAATATCTCTTGAAAATCTTCAACCACTTCAGCCTGAGCTAATTTCTCTATTGTATTTTGATTAGACATAATATCATATAAAAAATCATAAAGCTTTTGTAAATCTTCATTATTATTGCGCTTTACACTAAATAAAATAATAACTTGTACTTTCTTATCTCCCCAGTCAACCACTTTATTAAGTGTACAAAACATCAAAAATGTTTTCTCACTTAATAACTGCATTGGATGTGGAATCGCAACTAAATTCCCGACCGCTGTAGGAGATGTACTCTCTCTTTCCATAACAGATTCATAAAAGCTTTCTGGTACATAGTTTTTCTCAGCAGCTTTCTCACATAAAAATCGAATAACCTCTTCCTTCGTAGAAGCGCTATGATTTAAGAAAATCAAATCTTCCTTCATATATTGCTGCACACTCGTATTCACATTCGTAAACAACTGCTGACCGATTGACTTAATCTCTTTATCATCAAATATTGAGTTCACTTTTATAACAGGTACAGGCAAACCACTTGGTATATGAATGGTACTAATAATACAATCTATCTTTTCTTTGTAGAGATCTTCTACTTTCAATTGATAATAGCCTGTAATCCCTACAATCTCTAATTTATCTCGGAACTGTGATAGAATTTTATATTTCAATAGCTGGGCGCTTCCTTGACCAGTCGCACAAACTAATAAACATCTTTTCTTTTGATTCTGTTCTTGTAAACGACTCATCGCTCCGCCGAAGTGAATCGCAATATAACCAATTTCACTTTCCGGAATCGATTCTCCCGTATATTCACCAATTATATCTCCAACGAGAACCGCAATTTCAAAAGCATACGGATAATTCTTTTTCACTTCTGCCAATAGAGGATTTCTCGTATTTAACTTATACTTCAAACGGTTTAATAATGTTTTTAAATGAACACCAAATCCAAATAATAATTCCTCATCATAATAAAAAATAAGATTCCGTTCTTCCGCTACTTTAAAGAGAATATGTTGCATAAATGCATATAGATCTTTCCCTAATAATTCTTCTACATTTTCATAACGGTCTTTCGCTGTAACAGCAGTACTTAATAAATGCATCGTTACATATAAAACTTCTTCTTCGGGAAATGAAAGATGCAACGCTTTCTCTAAATCCCCTAAAATCGCTTTCGCAATTGTATATTCTTTCTTTATGATAAGTTCAGCTTGCTCTGCATTTAGTCCTTTCATATAATGTTGATCTTCACAACGCTTTAATGCAATTGCAATATGAATGACTAAATTATCAATTTCTATATCTGATAAATATATCGTTCCTCCTTCAATATACTTTAATATAACCGAACGGATAAGCGGTATATGAGGTAACGATACATATGTATCACTCTGCTCAAATTGCTCATGAAACGGAGTATGATCATAACGTGGTAAACCATATTGTGATAAACAAGAACGAATACGAAACTCCTCTCCGACAATACGTATACCATAATACGGTCTCTTTTCAATTTGTAATTGATAGCGACCACATATATCTGTAACATCTTTCATAATTAAATTTACAGTCGATTTACTTACATAAATCTCCTCTGCTAACTGCGAAAGCTTCACATACCCATCTGTCGTTAAAATACGTTGCAGAATGTACGCTATCCTTTCTTCATAAGAAGTTGGGATCTTTTCCGTCTGTTTTTGAAATAGATTCACGCAAAACTCTTCAAACTTCTTCGTTTGTATAATTTCTAGTTCGTATCCAGTCCCTCTTTGCGATTCAATTTTTGCTCCGTTTTCTTCCAATATATCATTCAATAACTTTATATCTTTTTGAATCGTCTTCGTTGATACATGTAAACGGCTCGCTAAAAAAGCTCGATTTAACATCGATTTCTCTTCTAAAAACACCTCTAAAATAGAAACTAATCGCTGATACACCTTTGTCATAGCTCTTCCTCTCGCAATTTATATATAAAAAGGAAAAAGCTGCTGAGGTCAGTAGTTTTTTCCTTTTTTATTTTATCTATTTCTTTAATGTAAATCCGAATTTATCCCATGCTTGTAAATAATCTAATAAAAAAATTTCTTCTTCCACAATTCGGCCAACTACATTTGTTTTTCCTGTGTTCACCATATCTTTTAAAGCAATTTGCAATTCACCTTTATATTGACCGTACTGTTCATTATCAATTAAAAGATCCCCGCGCTTAATTGCGCGTGTATTATGCGGTTTGAACTCTTCTTTCTTATATTTCACACGACTTTGTGTCGAGCGAATCATATATTCAGATACATCTCCGCGGTAAAAATGCGGTTCCTCTAATACGATAATTCTTTCTAATTCTGTTGTTGTATCATATAACTCTATATCAAAAGTTTGTTTTTCTTTATTTAATGCACCTAGTGCCTCTAATTCTTTTTCTGATGCATACGCATTCGCAATAATGACATCATCAATTAATTCTGTTGCAAATAAATGCTTCGCCTGTGTTGTCATCGGTAATTCACGATGCTGCTCTAACGTACATAATCCTTCTGTTACTGGCCAAGGCCCATATGTTGCATCAAATGATGAAATAAAAGCAGCCGTTCTCATACCGTAATCTTTAAATTGTTTCGAGCATTTAATAAAATGATCATATGATAATCCTGAATAACGGTGCGGATAAAAATTATGGCAACCAATTAAATTTTCACGATTTGGTCTATGGCTCATAATGTTATCAACATATTTCGTACCGTTACTCATATTAATCTCAATTTTCAAACCATATGGATTATACGTCATAATCGATTCTTCTAATCCTGAGAAACCAACATCTAAACGAATACCGTACGCTCCTAACTCATGGAAGAACGATAAATCATTATATGAAATACCTAATTGTGTAAAGACAGACGGACTAATATCAACTAATACTTGGAACCCTAATGCATTTGCATGCGAGATCGTTTCTTTAAACTCTTCTATAATTTTCTCTTTCTCTCCATCTACAGACAATAAGCATGTGAATACACGTGTAAATCCGTATTTACTTGCTAATGTTAAATATTCCTTATCTTTCTCTACTGTTGAATGTTCTGGATAAATAGAAATACCTAATCGTCTCATATGTACACGCCTCTTTCTTCATTGTTTTGTAAACCTTTTCAAATATATGTAGTGAAAAAGTATATATCCCCTTCTCATTCACTACTTTTTGAATCCGCTTTCTTTAAAGGAAAAACAATTTCCATCATTCATAACAACTACAAGTCTATACATCTATACTTTACAACTTTTTTTCATCATTGTGTAGCTTTTACACAAATTTGTCAGTTTTTTACCTCGAAAATTGTTATACGTTTTCAAGGCACCTTCCTTGACTGTTACATTGACCAATACATATACTCGAAAGAACAGAGAAATTTTATATAGGGGATGAATATATGGGAGAAGCAATACTCGTAAAACGAGAACCATTATGGACAAAAGAGTTTGTTGCTTTAATTCTAGCAAACTTATGTATGTTTTTAGGGTTTCAAATGTTAATTCCTACTTTACCTGTTTATGTGAAAGAAATTGGCGGCACAAGTTCTAATATCGGATTTGTTGTCGGCATGTTTACCGTGGCGGCACTTTTTGTTAGACCACTAACGGGAAACGCCTTGCAAAAATTCAACAAAAAAATTATTTTAATGATTGGTACTGCAATTTGTTTACTCGCTATGGGTAGTTATCTTTTCGCTTCAACTGTCTTCCTATTACTTGCCGTTCGAATTTTACACGGAGCTGGTTTTGGTATTACAACGACTACATATGGAACTGTCGTTTCAGATTTAATTCCACAAGCTCGCCGCGGTGAAGGCATGGGATATTTCGGTCTTTCTGGAACAATTGCAATGGCGCTTGGTCCGCTTATCGGACTTTGGCTTATGCAAACATATAACTTCACGATTCTTTTTTTGTGTGCACTTTCATGTACAATTGTTTCATTAATATTAACGAAACTACTTCAAATCAAAAAATCGCCGCAACCACCACAGCAAACATCTGGTACTTTTCTCGATGGATTTATTGAGCGCAAAGCTTTACTTCCTTCATTATTAATATTATGTATTACATTAATGTACGGCGGAATCGGGAGCTTTATTACATTATTTGCTACGGAAGTCGGAATTGCTGATATAAGCCTCTTCTTCTTATTTAATGCACTTGCAATCGCTGTCACTCGTCCGTTTTCTGGAAAGTTATACGATGCGAAAGGTCATGCATTCGTTATTATTCCAGGGGTTATCATTACGTTTACAGGTATTATTTTATTGTCGTATACAACTACAATTCCGAGTTTAATTATTGCAGCAGCATGCTACGGAAGTGGTTTTGGAGCGATTCAGCCTGCACTACAAGCATGGATGATCGACCGAGTAGCACCACACCGACGAGGAGTCGCAACAGCTACATTCTTCTCAGCATTTGACCTCGGCATTGGCGCTGGCGCAATTATATTTGGATTCATTGCACACTTTACCAACTATGCAACTGTATATCGATATTCCTCTCTATTACTTATCGCTTTTCTTTTCATTTACATCACAAGCTTACGGAAGCAAAAACAAGGGGATAAAACAAAAGAAAAAGCCGTTGGGTAATGCTAATGGGTTCTTTTTCGAAGTACTTGGACCAAAAAATCATGTATACACATTTGTAAAAAGCAGTGGATTCCTAAAAAATCACACTGCTTTTTGCATTGTATTGAAGAGTGAACCGCTGTTCTATTTATTCATGTTGTTCGTATGATATTAACATATAGAACGAATTGGAGGAAATATTAATGAAAGCAATAGTATATACAGAATACGGTCTCCCCGACGTTCTTCAACTGAAAGAGATAGAAAAACCTGCTCCTAAGGACAATGAAATACTAGTAAAAATAAAAGCGACAACCGTAACAGCAGGAGATATTCGCTCACGAAGTTTTACGGTTGCCTCTTCTGTTTGGCTACCCGCTCGAATCGCACTTGGCTTTAAGCAACCGAAAAAACAAATACTTGGAATGGAATTGGCTGGTGAAGTTGAATCAGTAGGAAAAGACGTCACACGATTTAAAAGAGGAGACCAAGTTTTTGCAGCTACCCAAGTAAATTTTGGTTCTTATGCTGAGTATATTTGTCTACCTGAAGTTGGAGCAGTGTGCATGAAGCCCTCCAATATATCCTATGAAGAAGCCGCAGCCATCCCAATTGGAGCACGTACAGCTTTGTTTTTCCTTAGGAAAGCTAACGTTCAAAGCGGTCAAAACATTCTTATTTACGGAGCTTCTGGAAGTGTCGGAAGTTATGCAGTACAAATTTCCAAGTATTTCGGCGCAACAGTTACAGGTGTGTGCAGTAGCTCCAATTTAGAATTGGCCAAATCTCTAGGAGCTGACGAAGTAATTGATTACACCACAAAAAATTTTCCTACTACAGACGAAACTTATGATGTTATCTTTGAAGCGGTAAACAGGAGCTCCTTTTCAGAGTGTATTAAAATGTTAAAGGAAGATGGTACCTATATAAATATTGTTGAACCGTTACCAAGTGCTCAAATGTTCTGGACTAAATTGACAAGTCGCGTGAAACTCATATTAAGTCAAAACGCACCTGAAACTTCCGAAGCATTAAATTTCCTTAAAGAACTTGTTGAGGACGGTAAAATAAAAGTGGTCATTGATAGGCAATACACTTTTGAGGAAATTATTGAAGCTCACATATATGTTGAAAAAGGACATAAGAGGGGAAATGTCGTCATAACTATGGAGCATAATGACGATTCTAAATAAAGAAAAAACACTTTGCATAATTGTTAAAATGCAAGGCACCGAAAGTTTTTAACATAAAAAGGCAGAGCAAATTCATATGCGAATTGCTCTTTTTTATTGTTGCGAGCATCTCAAAAGAAAACAGTTTAAAATAATTTAATCGTTTTTTACTTTCATTAAATAAATCCATTTCAAACCTCCCCCGTTTCCCTACATATTTTTCTAACTTTAATCAAAAAATATGCAAAGAACCATCATCATAACAAAATAAAATTCCAATCCGCATACCCAGTTGGGTAGTTTCCCTTCACCTATTTTTACTATCAATAAATAGTGTGACAAATGTGACTTCTTTACAAACCGATTAGATATATCATCTAAAAAACCAATTAAATCCAGGTGTTTCTTTAAAGGTTTGTAAACTTTTTATCACTTTGTAAATTTAGTGTAAATTTTACTGATAAACCGTTTACAGTGCCTCAAGGTTTAGTTAATAATTACATCGTACATGAAATTTAAGGAGTGGAATGCGTGGAATACAATATTCAAGATATGATCTTCCAGTTCATTGGTGGATTAGGTATTTTCTTATTCGGTATTAAATACATGGGCGATGGACTGCAACAAGCAGCTGGAGATCGTCTTCGCGATATTTTAGATCGCTTTACAACAAACCCACTTATGGGTGTGCTAGCAGGTATGTTAGTTACTGTATTAATCCAATCAAGTTCAGGAACAACCGCTTTAACAGTCGGACTTGTAAGTGCCGGATTTATGACATTAAGACAAGCAATCGGTGTTATTATGGGTGCGAACATCGGTACGACAGTTACTGCATTTATTATCGGAATTAAAATCGGAGAATACGCTCTCCCAGTTATGGCAGTTGGAGCAATTTTGCTATTCTTCTTTAAAAATAAAAAAGTACATTCTGTAGGTCAAGTTGTATTTGGTTTTGGTATGTTATTCTTCGGTTTAGAATTAATGAGCGCAGGTATGAAACCTCTTCGTTCTTTAGAGGCATTCCAAGAGTTAATGGTTAGCATGAGTGACAATCCAATTTTAGGAATTATTGTCGGTACAGTGTTCACTTTAATTGTACAAAGCTCAAGCGCAACAATCGGTATTTTACAAGAACTATTCGGTCAAGGTGCTATTGATTTACAAGCTGCTCTTCCTGTATTATTCGGTGATAATATCGGTACGACAATTACAGCAGTATTAGCAGCAATCGGTACTTCAATTGCTGCAAGACGTGCAGCATTAGTTCACGTTATCTTTAATATTATCGGTACCCTTATCTTTACGATTATATTAATACCATTTACAAGTTTAATTCAATATTTCCAAACGTCATTAAATTTAAATCCAGAAATGACAATTGCATTTGCACACGGAACATTTAACGTAACGAATACAATTATTCAGTTCCCATTCATTGCAGTATTAGCATGGATCGTAACAAAAATCATTCGTGGTGAAGATTCATCTATTAACTTCAAACCGCAACATTTAAACCCAATCTTTATTGAGCAATCTCCAGCTATTGCTTTAACAGAAGCTCAAAAAGAAATCATCCGTATGGCTGAGTTTTCATTACACGGATTAAAAGAAGCGAATCAATTTTTAAATACACAAGACAAAAAACACGCTGATATGGCTACTCAATTAGAAGGAGCTATTAACAATTTAGATAAAAAAATTATCGAGTATTTAGTTTTACTATCAGAAAAACCACTTTCACCTACAGACTCTGAAAAGCATTCGGTGCTAGCAGGTGTCGTTGGAGATATTGAACGTGTCGGTGATCATGTAGAAAACCTTGTAGAACTTGTAGATTTCCAAATTTCACATCGTGTTTCACTATCAGACGAAGCACTAGCTGAATTAAATGAAATGCTTGAGTTAACAATTTCAACATTACAAGATGCAATCAATGCTTTAACTAACTTCGACACTGAACTAGCTCAAACGGTTATTGCAAAAGAACGTAAAATTGACCAAATGGAACGTGTTCTTCGTAAACGTCACGTATTACGTCTGAATGAACGTAGCTGTTCAGGTGATGCAAGTATCATCTACGTTGATATGGTAAGTAACTTAGAGCGTATCGGTGATCACGCTGTAAATATCGCTGATGGTGTTTTAGGTGAACAAGGTAAAATCAATTTAAAACAATCATTATAATAAAAAAGAGACGCTTAAGTTAGCGTCTCTTTTTTATTTCATATTTACAACCGTTCTTCCTTTTAACTTTCCTTGCAATATAAGTGTAAACTTTTCATCTAACTCTTCCAATGTACATTCTTCTGTATAAGATAGTAACTCATTATTTTCCCATTCACTTGCTAAGAGCGTCCACACATTTCTTCTCACATCCACTGGGCATTGCACAGAATCTATTCCTAAAAGACTTATACCTCGCAAAATAAACGGATATACCGTTGTTTGTAACTCCTGCCCTGCCACATTACCGCATGTCGTTACACAACCACCATACTTTACCGTTTTTAAAGCGGTTTCTAGCATATGTCCACCTACAGTATCGATAACCCCGGCGTATATCCCTTTTAACATTGGTCTTCCTGATTCATCATTCAACTCCGTACGATGAATCACTTGTTTCGCTCCTAGACGTAGTAGCATCTCTTCCTCTTCCATTTTCCCTGTCGCTCCTACTACGTTAAATCCTAGCTTACTTAAAATACTAACAGCTACACTCCCTACGCCGCCTGTGGCACCCGTTACTAAAACATCTCCCATACTAGGCGTTATGCCTGCTCCAATAAGCTTATATACTGATAAAGCAGCTGTAAAACCTGCTGTCCCGTACATCATACTTTCCTTTAATGACATTCCCTCTGGTAAAGGGGTGATCCAAGATGCTGGCACGCGAATATATTCTCCGAAACCACCAGAAGTATTCATACCTAAATCATATCCCGTTACAATGACTTGATCTCCTACCTTAATGGTTTCCCCTTCACTACTCACAACTTCTCCTGCTGCATCAATTCCTGGCGTATGAGGATATGTTCTCGTAACACCTTTATTACCCGTGGCTGAAAGCGCATCTTTATAATTTAATGAAGAATAGTGAACCTGTATTAATACGTCCCCCTCAGGTAAACTACTTACTTCTCTCTCTACAATGTTTCTTACAAACTGCTTACTTTCTGTTTCGTTCACAACGATTGCTCGGAATGATGTATGATTCACTATGCCCGCTCCTTTATCCGTAAAATTCTTCTTTATTATATAGAAGAAACCAGTAAACCTACTCATTTCTTCTTGGCTATATTTCAACAAATCTTACTTCTCTATCACTTTCTCACAATACATGTTTTCATTTCCACTAAAACAACTTATACTTATTCTACATCTGAAAAATAAAATATAGAAAATCTGACTTTTTATAAATATATTGAATTTTTACGAAATGTAAATGATTTGTAATGTCTTTTTTCGTCAAATTTCATTATAATAAGTGGATGTGAGTGTCGTATTTCAATCCAAATGAAGGAGTACAGGAAATGGAGCAAAACCCATCTTTGCAAGAAAATACACGCAGTAAACCGAAAAAAAGTAGGAAAAAAACAAAAATTATTATAAGCGTTATTCTATTCTTTTTAATAATAGGTGGCGGTTATACTTGGTTTTTAGTAAATAAAGCATCTTCTGCTGTTCGAAATGCCGCACACGATTTAGCGCGCGGTGATAAATCTGATTTACGTGATAAAGCTGTAAAACCTATCACAAATAACGTCTCCGTCTTAATCATGGGTGTTGATGAAAGCGATGTCCGCGGGAAAGAATATGGAGAAGCTATAAGAACGGATGCACTACTACTTGCAACGTTTAATAAAGATAGCAAAACTGTAAAACTATTAAGTATTCCACGAGATACATATACTTATATCCCAGTGGAAAAGAAAAAAGATAAAATTACACACGCTCATGCATACGGTTCTACTAAAAACGGAAAAGATGGTGGACCCCAAGCAAGCATTGATGCAGTTGAAAAATTAATGAATGTTCCCGTTGATTACTTTGTAAAGTTTAACTTCAAGTCATTTATGAAAATTGTCGACGATTTAGGTGGTATTGAAGTCGATGTACCAGTTGAATTTACTGAACAAGATAGTAATGATACTGCTGATGCGATTCACCTGAAGAAAGGTGTTCAAAAGCTAAATAGTGAAGAAGCTCTTGCCCTTGCTAGAACGCGCCACATCGATAGTGATGCAATGCGTGGACAACGCCAACAGCTCGTTATTGAAGCTATTTTAAAGAAACTAACAAGCGTTGGATCTGTAACAAAAGTTGGTAACATCATTGATGATATTAACGGCCAATTCGTTACGAACTTAACATTCGATGATATGCTTTCATTCTATAAGTACGGATCGGATTCGGAAATTGAGAAATTACAAATTCAAGGTGAAGACTGCTATATGGAAAAAGGTGACGATACATGTAGCAAATCTGCTGGCGGCGGCCGAACATATTACTACAATCCAGATAAAAAAGAATTAGCAAATGTAACAAACGGGCTTCGCGCTCACCTTGGATTACCTGCATATACAAAAACAGACTCTGATTCGAAGAAAACAAGCACAGAGAAAACAAAAGAATCTAAGTCTGAAAATTCAAGTGAACGCGAATCAAGTAACAATGAAGTGAAAAATAAGAATAAAAATAGCAGTGAAGATACAGAAGCATCGTCTAACGACAATGAATAAAAAAGAAGCAGTTCTCTATGGAGGTAGAGTACTGCTTCTTTTTATTTCTTCTAAATCAAAAATCAGAACTTTCTAACTATCTTTTTTAATATTTTTAAATTATAATAAATAGTAGCAATCTATTCCAATTATCAGGGGGCTCATACATATGAAAGCTGCAGTAAAACATAACATCTCAGATTTTAAAGACTACTTAAAATCCAACGATATATACATGGAAGAAAATATAGATGAAAATGATGGTTCTGTTCATTTTTCAGTAGGCTTAGAAACAGAAGCTGGCGCAAAAATTCAACTTATCGCTGCTTTCCAAAACGAACATCCTACTGTGGATATATACTGCTTCAATGTTGCTCACGTACCTGATGCAACATCAACAAATGATATTTTGCATGTTATCAATGAATTAAACACATCTTATCGATTTGCAAAATTCACATTAAACAAGCAAAATGCAATTGATATTTCAGCATCGCTTGCATTCTCAGAACCAAACTTTAATCCAGCACTTGTCTTTGAACATACGAGAATGCTATATAAATTAGCAAATGACGAATATAAAAACTTAATGAAAGTTATTTGGGCATAAATCAGCCTTCACCAATCGGGCGTTTACTACCTTCAAATAGCGGCATAAATAAAAGGATGGGCTGCAAGCAGCACCATCCTTTTATTTCAATATCATATCAATCCACATCTTAATAGCTGTACCTACAATCAAAATCGATAACATATATTGCAATGCTTTTTGATTGATCTTTTTCCCGACTCGCGCTCCAAGCGGCGCAGCAAAGATACTTGCAATCGCGATAATAAAAGCTGGAATTACAACTACTTGCCCAGTTATTACTTTTCCAGTCATAATTCCTACTGAGGAAATAAACGTAATTGCGATAGATGTTGCTATTGTTGTACGTATCGGCAATTTTAAAATGACCAGCATAATGGGAACTAATAAGAAAGAACCTCCAGCACCTATAATGCCTGATGCTCCGCCTACAATAAATGCTAACAAACTTGCTAACCATTTATTATATTTCACTTCATCACCATTATTTCGTTTCGGTACGAACATCATAATAGCAGCTATTGTTGCTAACGCTGCATAAACAACATTGACCGTATGTTCCGCTAATACGTTAGCACCAAAACTCCCTATGAAACTTCCTATTAATATACTAGCTCCCATATACACAACTAGCGTTTTATCCATATCATTACTTTTCCGATAGGCCCATGCCCCTGCAAAAGTTGCAAAGAATACTTGAACCGCTGTAATACCACTTACTTCATGTGACGTATAGCCAGTAAACCCCAGCAATACCGGAATGTATAAGATCATCGGATAATTAATAATCGCACCGCCAATTCCAACCATTCCTGATATAAACGATCCTATAAACCCAATTATAAAAAGTAATACGACTAAGCTCATCTTACATCCCCTCCCTTCTAAAAAGAAGGTGAATTAAATGAATAAGTTTACATTCCCATCCGAAGCATCTGCTAAATAAGCTCCTACTCCTGCAAACTCTACCCCTTCCATAATCTCTTCCTCTTTTAACCCTAATAAATCTACTGTCATTTGACAAGCGACAAGTTTAATCCCCTGTTCTTTCGCCAAATCGATTAAATCTGGTAAAGGCATCGCATTATGTTTTTTCATAATACCTTTAATCATCTTTGGTCCCATACCTGCAAAATTCATTTTTGATAATCCCATCTTATCCGCACCGCGTGGCATCATCTTTCCAAATACTTTTTCGATGAAAGTTTTCTTCACCTTCACATGCTCATCTTTCCTTAAAGCATTTAATCCCCAAAAAGTATGAAAAATAGTTACCTCTTGATCATACGCCGCTGCACCATTTGCAATAATATAAGCAGCCATTGCTTTATCATAATCTCCGCTAAATAAAACGATTGTTGTTTTTTTCTGTTGTTCCATGTTTTTCTCCCTCCGATTACCTATAGGGGTATTTTGTCATTTATAAAAAGGCTCAAATCATGTATCTCTGTACTATACGCCTTTACCTTCCCATGCTAACATACCACCTACCATATTAATTGCTTGAAAACCGTAGCTCTCTAAAAACTGAACTGCTCGTGCACTTCTTCCGCCAGAACGACAAACGATAATATACTCTTTCTTTTTATCCAACTCATGCATACGAAACTCTAATAGTCCTAGTGGAATATTACATGCTTCTGGGATTTTCCCCTCGGCAACTTCTTCTACTTCACGTACGTCTACGATATTGACTGCTTCTTTACGTAACAATTTTTCTTCTAATTCTTTTACTGTCATTTCTTTCATTTTAAATTTCCTCCTCACAAACCATTCATACCGCCTGAAACATTGATAACGTGCTGAAATCCTAATTTCTTTAATACCTTTGCTGCTTGCTTACTTCTCATCCCGCTCTGACAAATAACGATTACTTCCTTATTTTTATCTAATTGATTTGCTTTACTAGCTAACTCATTTAATGGGATATTCTGAAACCCTTTCATATGATTCCCTCTATACTCACCTACTGTACGTACATCGATAAATTGTTTATTCTTTTGCCCCATCATCCGTTTTAAATCTTTTCCTGAAATATTTTTTACTCCTCTAACTGGTAAGAAGCGAGAAATAATAAACCACGATACAAGTACAATTAAGATTACATTTAATATTGTCTTTACATCCATAAAACTATTTAAACTCCTTTTGTGCTTTTTTCCCGTCCAAATATAAACTATAGCTTTGAATATGGAACCCTTTCTTTCTTAAAAAACGAACACTTAAATTCCGATCCACTTTATTATGAACAATAAGATGCAAAGGCTTATTTGGTATTTCATGATAATACCGTTTTAAATACGCATACGGTATACACATAATTCTAGAAGTGTTATCACTGTGACTCTCTGTATAATTGCGTACATCTACAACAACACTTTCCATTTTCCTTACTTGTTCTAACGAAATATATGCAACGTTTAAAACCGGAATGTAACGTTTTACTAAAATTCCTAGCATCCATACTAGTAGAGATATAACTATATAAAACATATATGATTATCCTCTTTACTTTCAATAATAAGCATAAGATGTAATCTTCCACTTGTTATTGAACTGCTATGCTTTCTTGATCCAGAATTTTAATTCACCAGATTCTTCCGTGTGTTTTAACACTTCATGACCGCCTTTTTGTGACCATGCTGGAATATCTTTAATCGCACCTTTATCTGTTAAGTGTACTTCTAACACTTCCCCCGATTGTAATGCTTCCATTGCCTTCTTTGTTTTTACAATTGGCATTGGACATGCTAATCCTTTTACATCTAATACTTCTTTCACTTTCATCTTATATGCCTCCTATTTTTATAATTAAGCTTTCTTAATCCAGAACTTTAATTCGCCGTCTTCTTCTGTATGCTTTAACACTTCATGACCGCCTTTTTGTGACCATGCTGGAATATCTTTAATCGCACCTTTATCTGTTAAGTGTACTTCTAACACTTCCCCCAATTGTAATGCTTCCATCGCCTTCTTTGTTTTCACAATTGGCATTGGACATGCTAATCCTTTTACATCTAATACTTCTTTCACCTTCATCTTATATACCTCCTGTTTTTATTTCATTTGAAACCGAATTAATTATGAACAGCACAACGGTTTGGACCAATCTCCATTTCACGCTCTTCGTCTTGACTTGGATTTAATCGCCCCATATTTGTTTGACGAATTTCTTGATATGCATTCGGTTGAGGTGGTAAATTCTCTGTTACAACTTTACGAAACTCTCTCTCATCCTCAATATTTAATCCTGCATTATACGCAAATAAATCTTTTAATTTAGCACTAACAATGCCACTCTCGTCCATTTCACTTATTTTTGAATAATGAGCCGGTAACACAACTAAGTTTTGAGATAGTTCTTTATATCGGCTATACAAAGTAGTACGTAAATCACTTACCCAATCTTCAGCTTTCCCAGCAAGGTCTGGACGCCCAATTGAATCTACAAATAAAATATCGCCTGATAATAAATAGGAATCATCTACAATAAATGACGTACTTCCAATCGTATGCCCCGGTGAGTATAATGCGTCAATTTCAATTTTAGTACCCCCCACCGTAATAACAGATCCTTCAACAAGTGGTTTATATGAGAACACAACTTCCTTCGCATCTTTTGGCGGCAACCAATACGTACCACCTACTTTTTCCGCTAACTTACGTCCGCCAGAAATATGGTCTGCATGTAAATGTGTATCCATTACATTCGTAATCGTAACACCATGCTCTTTCGCAAACTCTTCGTACGCTTCAACTGTTCTTACTGCATCAATAACTGCTGCTTCACCGTTTGAAACGACCATATAAGATAAGCAACCTTTTCCAAGACGGTTAAACTGATACATACTTCCGCCATCTTTTAAATCTCCAACTTTTATAGGCTTTATATATTCACTCCAAGCCTTCATACCACCAGATAAATAATAAACATTTTCTAATCCAGCCTCTGTTAATTGCTCTGCCACAAATATAGAAGACCCTTCTTTTGCGCATACTACTAAAACATCTTTATCTTTAGGTAGTTCACTTACAATATGATCTACACCCTCTAATAAATCAAAGTACGGCACATTCATTGAAGTAACTTCTTTTCCTTCAATTTTCCAATCTTCATAATCCGCCTCATTACGAACATCTAAAATAAATAACTCTCCGAATAAAACTTTCTCTGCAACATCTTTTGCTTGTAACGGTTTAACGTTCATCTCATTACCCCCATAGGTATATTTTTATTTAAAAAATTTTATTTTTCCACATTACCTTGCCACTCTAACATGCCTGGAATGACATTTTTCACATTTGCATAACCTTTCTCTTTCAACATGTGGCAAGCTACATCACTACGGTTACCAGTTCGGCAAACAACATAAATTTGCTTCTTCTGATCTAACGCTGCACTGTCTAATTCTCCTAACGGCACGGAAACAGCCGATGGAATATGACCAAAAACGAATTCCGCCGCTTCACGAACATCTACTACAATACACTCTTCACCACTTAATAATATCTCTTCCAATTCCGAATTCGTAATTGTATGAGGATATTTCACTATTTCATTCATTTCATGCTCATTTGCTTTTCTAACGTAATGCATCAATACATCACCTTCTTGTTTCGTCCCGATATATTGATGACCTACTTTACTCGTCCAACTTTGTATATCTACAGTAGACCCTTTATCTGTTGCCTGAACTTCAATCACTTGCCCTGACGTTAATCCTTCCATCGCCTTCTTCGTCTTTACAATCGGCATCGGACAAGCCAAACCTTTACAATCTAGATTCATATCCACTTTTATACTCATAGTCGATTCCTCCATAATTTATATACATATACCTGTAGGGGTATGTTAAAGTGTTTTTGAAAATCTGTCAACAATTATGTTTGACAGATTATCGGCTTTTTACAAGTAATTGAACAGCTTCTTTAATTAACTCTTCATTTGAACCATTACCGCTTTCAAACTGCTCACGCAAACATTGCTCTAAATTCGTTCCAACAACAAGTCCAATTGTACGATCAAGTGCAGAACGAGATGCCGTTAACTGTGTAATAACCTCTCGGCAATCTTTTCCTTCTTCCATCATACGAAGCACACCACGAACCTGACCTTCAATACGTTTCAATCTATTTTTCATATCTTGATTATATTCCATTCTATAATCACCTCATTACCATTATGTCACTATTTATAACCTATGACAATATATTATACCCTATAGGGTATTTTGTAAACCCCTATTTTTAATGTTTATCTTATATATTCACAAAACAAAAAGTGAAACCTTAATACATAAGCTTTCATCTTCCACTAAATTTTGAAGTGGAAGATGAAAAAATATTAATACGCAACACGTTCTGGTAATACTGTCCCATACAATTTAAAGCCACCATCTACATTCTTTACCTTATATCCTTTTTCCATTAACATGCGCGCTGCGACATAACCTCTCATACCAAGTTGACAGGTAATATATATTTCTTTATCTACCGGTACTTCATCCAAACGATCACGTAACTCATCTAAGGGGATATTAATAGAACCTTTAATCATTCCTTGTTTGAGTTCATTAGGCTCTCGAACATCAATAAGATATCCACCATTTTCAACAATACGATCTACCTCATGCCATTGTACTGTGTCCACAAAACCATCTACTATATTACTTGCCGCATACCCCACCATGTTTACTGGGTCTTTTGCAGAAGAATAAGGCGGGGCATATGATAATTCTAAATCTGGCAAATCAATTACGGTTAAGTTTGCCTTCATTGCCGTTGCAATAACATCAATACGCTTATCTACACCGTCACGCCCTAACGCCTGCGCCCCATAAATTTTTCCGCTTTCTTTATTAAAAATTAATTTTATTAACACTGGCGTCGCATTCGGATAATATCCGGCATGCGAATTCGCCTGTACATGTACTACCTCATAGGGTATATTTAATCGTTTTAATATTTTCTCATTTACTCCCGTCGCAGCAACTGTTAAATCAAAAACTTTAGCTACAGAAGTTCCCATCGTACCTTTATATAAAGAATCCGTATGACCATGAATAATATCTGCTAACATGCGACCTTGACGATTAGCTGGCCACGCTAACGGAATCATCGTTTCTGTTTCTGTAACAAAATCCTTTACTTCAATCGCATCACCAATTGCATATATGTGCGGGTCCGACGTTTGAAAACTCTCATCTACCTTTATCGTTCCTCTAACTCCTAGTGCTAACCCTGCATCCTTCGCTAAACTGCTCTCTGGTTGCACACCAATTGCTAAAATAATCATATCTGTCTTTATGATTGAACCACTTTTTAAACGTACAACAGTCCCGTGCTCTTCTAATGCATCTACACCATCTTCTAAAACAAGCTCAACATTGTGCTTTTTCATATGCTCATGCACATATGCTGCCATTTCATAATCAATTGGTGGCATTACTTGATTTGCCATCTCTACAAGAGTAACATCAATTCCTCGTTCTCTTAAGTTTTCAACCATTTCTACTCCAATAAATCCGCCACCAATAACCGTCGCATGATGTGGTTTCTTCTCATCAATGTACGCTTTAATACGATCTGTATCAGGTACATTTCGTAACGTAAACAACGCCTTCGCTTCTTCAATACCTGGAATAGGTGGAACGATTGGTTTTGCCCCTGGTGAAAGAATTAAAATATCATATTCCTCGTTATATGTTTCATTTGTAGTTACATTCTTTATAGTAATTGTTTTCTCTTCTTTATTTATCTTTACCACTTCACTCAATACACGTATATCTAAATTAAAACGCTTTGACATCCTTTCAACAGTTTGTACTAATAACTTTTGTCTTTCTGTAATGACACCGCCAATATAGTATGGTAAGCCACAATTTGCAAATGAAATATATTCACCACGCTCCACCATAATAATTTCATCTTCTTCGCTTAAACGACGAAGCCTTGCAGCTACTGATGCCCCGCCGGCAACTCCACCTACTACTACAATTTTTCTAGACATATTTCAAACCTCCATCTTATTTATTTTCTTAATGTATCAAAAACAGAAAACTTATACCCGTATGGGTATATAATAAAATATACAAAAATCATTTTCAATATATATATCTTTTGTTCACAAATTCGAAACAAAAAAACCTAGATATCTCCAGGTTCCTTTCTGTATGATTAAATCCATGCCTAAAGGCGGCGTAGTATGGAGTAATACTTATTTTTGACGGCTGAATTCATTTACGGATGAAGTAATTTGTCATACTTCCTATAAACTCTTTGTAAAACTATAATCCATTTCTCCACCTAACGCTTCAGGTGTATCACCAGTTTCTCTAAAATCATGTGTATAAATTTGTTCAAATGAACCGAAATCTACTTGCTTATAAAATTCATAGCAAGGGAAACCATCATGTTCTCCTTGAATATTAATACTACCATCCTTTTTCACACATACAGTTAATAAATAGTCCACAGGAGGAGCATACACATTTAACGGATTACTTGCACTTGCTCTCATTTTGAATTGCACACCATCAGAATTCCATTCAATATCCGTACACACAATATTTTCAGTACTCGCTTTTCCTGTTCTTTTATTCACCGAACCATCTGGGTTTGTAACCTTCTCTGTCGTAATACCCGTGTCCGCATATGAAAACACTTCTTCTTTATAAAAATCCACTACTACCTCTTGCTCAACTCTAGAGCGCATAGCGTTTACCGCATACGGTGTAAATTCACGGGAATCACCTTCGAATTGGATTACTTTTCCCGTTTCCATATCCTTCTTAGCTTCAGTCCAAGACATTGGAATAAATACACTGGCTCTAATTTTAACGATATTAGTCATAAGAAACACCTCTATAATTTTATTTTAAATACTGCATATCATTGAGTAAAACAGATCACAATTTCGGTCCCATAATCAATAGATTTCTCTTTTAACGTTTGCTACTTCCTTCTGAAAAATAGCGCTATATTTATTAGATTGTCGTTTTAAAACTATATTCCATTTCTCCAGCTAGTGCTGCTGGGGTATCATCCGTTTCTCTGAAATCATGTGTGTATATTAATTCAAATAAACCAAAGTCTATTTGTTTATAAAATTCATAGCAAGGGAAACCATCGTGTACACCTTCAACATGCACAGTACCACATTCATTAACTCGTATAGTCAAAAAATAGTCAGCTGCAGGTGCTGTCGTGTTTAACGGATTACTTGCACTTGCTCTCATTTCAAATGAAACTTCATCTTCACTCCATACAATATTTGTACATACAATGCTTTCTGTACTTGTTTCTCCTTTTTGATACTCAATTGAGCCATCTGGATTTGTAATCTTCACAGTGACGATACAAGCATCTGCATATGTGAAAATTTCTTTTTTATAAAAATCAATATTCACTTCTTGTTCTAATCTTGAACGCTTTGTGTTCACAGCGTATGGTGTAAACTCACGTGCATCTCCAGCATATTCAAACACTCTTCCTGTTGCAGAATCCTTAATAGGTTCCAGCGATGCATATGGTGCAAATACACTCCCTCTAATTTTAACGATATTAACCATGTGAAACCTCCATTGATTCTATTTATATAAATCATTATTTGTACTATACAGAATATAGTCAATTTGATTGACTATATTCTGTATAGTACAATAGGTTTCACATGTAGTCAACTTAATTGACTATAATTACGGAGGTTATATACATGGATCATTCAACATTTAACGAACTAGACCTTACTTCACTTTTATCATTATCTTTCAGTACATTAATTACTGAACTACATGAAAAATTAAGTGAATTAGGATTTGAAGATATTAGGCCAGCACATGGTTTTATGTTCAAACGCATTCTTCCTAATGGAACAACTGGTATAGAACTAGCTGAGTATTTAGGGATTTCCAAACAAGCTGTAAGTAAAATGGTAGATTCTCTTGAGAGTAGTGGTTACGTTACACGTAAAACGCATCCTACTGATAAAAGAGGTAAGATCATTATTTTAACCGAACGTGGTTTGTCAGTAATGAAAGCAAAAGAAGAAATAATAGCTGAAATAGAACAGCGATGGATTGAAAACATAGGTGCAGAACGAATGCAAATGCTTAAAGAAGATTTAACAACATTCGTTACTAAAAAAAATACAGGAAAATTATCATCAAATATACGCCCTGTTTGGTAAACAAAAACTCCATATAAAAAACGAATCCATTTTGATTATTCTTTTTCAAAATGGATTCGTTTTTTACAGTTTTATTAATAATTATTGTTTCTTTTAAATTTTATATTAAATACATGAAAGTCTATATTTTAAACATTATATGATTTCATAACTCTCTGCACAATCAAACTCGCCGTATTCTCCTCCGGTGGCATCAACAAATTTGTAGCTGGCCCATATACGACAGGACTTAATTCCACTTCATATCCACCATATACATACTCTTCCTTTGTAGGTAAATAACCAATATATCCGTTCGTATATCCACCAAAGAAAGCTAGTTCATTTTGAAGACTCTCTTTCACTTCTAACGCAGTTTCTGAAAAAGGTTCCATCGGTATACCAGAGAACATACCATCATTAACTTGAAACAGTTGAACTTCCAAATCAATACGTAACTGCCGAATACCTTGCTTATATTTCTCTAAAACGATAGTAAACCATTCATCCGTGTTCACACCCCACTGCTTCTCCGCTAATTGAGCCATTCTTCGTATCTCATGAATTTCTGGAATATCTTTCAACTTCATTTGCATCATACTCGAAACTGTTCTTAAATTTACAATTGGGCTATATGTAACTATTGGCAACATCGTTAATACATGTCCACTAAGTGTGTAAGCCATTTTCTTTAATGCTTCCCTTGAACCACGATGCTTCGCATTTACATTACCAGCAGCTCCTTGCATAATAATAACAGGACAGTTTACGATTTTCTCAAGAATCTCCCTCGTCATTCCAGGATAATCCGCTGATAATACATCGCTATCACCTTTTAAAACATTCGGATGCGCAGTACAAAATACAATAATTCCAGATAGCTCCTTCGTTTCAGCATGTCTTATTGCTAACATACCAATTCGTTTATCTACAACACCTTCTATATTTGTTCCCATCTTTGCTCTTCCATCAGATGTTCTCTCTCTTCGGTTGACCCCAATATCACCTGTCGTAACACCCCAGCCAACTTCACAGAGCTTCAAGTTGTTATCCGCAGTAACCGCACCTTGCACTACATTATTTACTAAACTCGTTTTATACGAATTTACTAAAGGTTGCTCACCGACTGTTTCTGGACCAGAGTGTGTATGTGTATAAACAACTGTTATTCGCTCAAATGGCACATGAAGCCTACTAGCTACTCGCTCACGAATAACATTCGTATCTTCTACTAACATCCCAATATTATCAACACTTATAAACACCGTTTTCATTTCATTTTTTTCAAATACAAAGACCGTCCCGTAAATACGCTCTTCAATATTATTTATTCCTGTCTCTCTATGGTATCCGACAAAATCAATACCGACAGGCGGCGTAATATCCACCTTGCATACCCCTATTTTGCTCATTTGAATCGCTCCATTTCTCTATGTAACTCCCTTTTTCAAGAATAGCATATTTAACCTTGTTCCAAATAAAAAAGAACGGACATAGCATTCTATGTCCGTTCTTTTCATCACACATACTTCCGATGCACCATCTTCCCATCATAAGAAAATACAACGCCCTTACTCTCCACAATCGACTCCATATGCACCGTTCTTCCCCATAATTGATGAAGGTATGGCAATACTTTTTCTAAGTATTTTAAATCGAGCTCGATCCCTTCGTAACTATGTTTAATGTACAACTCTCCGTTCTTTAAGTAGTCCCCGTCTTCTACTACTAAGTACGGGAAGCCACCATTTGTACGCATATTTACGAGCTGATCACGCACATGTTCCCATTCTTTATCTATTACTTTATATTCTTTTCCTTGGCGCTGGAATAAGTACATATCTTCTCTCATTACGAGGTCTTTATTTAAGTAGTTTCTTAAGAACGATACGTCCCACTCAATTTCACGTACTTCAAAAATTTTATCTCGACCAGATCCTGGTTTTACACCGCGTCGCTTCATTTCTTCTGTCGGGTTGTTGTAACGTTCTTCAATATCTTCAAACATTTTAATACCGAGGTAGTATGGGTTAATGCTTGTTTTTGATGGTTGAACTACACCTGCATTAAGCTTTGCGAATTCAATCGCTTCAGAAGATGTTAAGTCCATTTCACGAAGTATGCGTTGATGCCAGAAGGAAGCCCAGCCTTCATTCATAATCTTCGTTTCAAGCTGTGGCCAGAAATATAACATTTCCTCGCGCATCATCGTTAATATGTCGCGCTGCCACTCTTCTAGCTCACGGCTATATTCTTCAATAAAGAGGAGTAAATCTTTTTCTGGCTGCGGTGGGATTTTCTTCTTTTTATGCATATTAGGTCGTTCCCTCTTTTTGTTTCGATCATCTAAATTCCATAAATCATCGTACTGTGATATCTTTTTCTTTTCTACATCCTCTTCTAAATCTCCAATACTCCAAGCAAGTTTCGGACGCATAAGCGATGGATCAATATGTTCTTGAATGGCAAGTACTGCATCCAAGAACGTTTCTACCTCTTCTCTTCCATACTTATGTTCATACGCCTTCACACGATCTGCTGTCGCTGCCATACTCTCCACCATATCGCGTTTCGTATTAGAGAAACGAATATTATTTTTGAAGAAATCACAGTGCGCTAAAACGTGCGCCACGATTAATTTATTTTGAATTAAAGAATTCGTATCTAATAAAAAGGCGTAACATGGATTAGAGTTAATAACGAGTTCATAAATTTTACTAAGTCCTAAATCGTATTGTAATTTCATTCTGAAAAATTGCTTTCCAAAACTCCAATGCGAAAACCTCGTCGGCATCCCATATGCACCAAATGTATAAATAATTTCCGCTGGACATACTTCATAACGCATCGGATAAAAATCAAGCCCAAATCCAGTCGCAATTTCCGTAATTTCCGCAATCGCATATTGCAGCGCTTTATCTTCACTTGCTCTCATTATTTTCCCTCCTTACACTTTCCCTTAAGAAAGTGTATGATGAGGAACAAGCTTTCATGAGGATTGATTGCATAATAAAAAGACATCCTCATAAAAACGAGAATGTCTCATCTATTAACCTTCAATAATCTCCATCTTCTCCGTAATCGGCGTACGAGCTTTTCCTTCTGGTGCTTTATCGAAATAGCCAAGGTGAAGAATTCCAACGATGCGTTGACCTCTTGTTAAACCAAGTCCTTCTATAAATAATGGATTGTAGTTTAATCCGCCTGATTTCCAAACGCAACCTAAGCCACGTTCCCAAGCAAGCAGTTGGAAGTTTTGCATAAATGCACATGTTGCAGCGTAATCTTCGTCGCGTTGAATTTGACGTGGATCTTCATTAATATAAACAACAATTTGTGCCGGCGTGCTTAAGAAACGATCTGATAAAATTTTGCCGCGTTTCGCTCTTTCTTCTTCTGTGAAAGAGTTTAATACTGCATCTACTAATTTTTTGCGGCCTTCTCCAATGTATAATTTACAATTCCATGGTTCACGGTGTTTATGATTCGGTGCCCATGTTGCGTCGTTTAATAGTTCAATTAATAACTCTTTATCTACAGCTTTATCTGTAAATGTACGTACAGAGCGTCTTTCTTTAATCACATTTGCGATGGAAGTATATGTAGTCATATTTTTCTCTCCCTTATTTTCATCTATATGTATACATTTGTTATTGATATTGATTTTCAATTTCGATTATACCTTAGTTTTTTACTATTAATCAATGTTTTATGTTGGAAAACTTCCAAAAACGTCATTTTATACTGTGAATAAAAAAACTTAACTTGTTCACAAGTATTTCACATTTTATGGAAATGATATGTGTACAGTTTTCCACATTATCCATCTAGGAGGAGTTTATATGTACAAAAAAATCGCAGTAAGTATGACTATGGCAACATTATTATTCGGGGCAACCGTCTTCCCTACTTTCGCTGCCACGCCAAAAGAAATAACATTGCACCATCATAAGCCTATTTCAGAAGAAGAAATGCAGTCGCTCGAAAAACTCGGCTATAACAAACATGAAATTTGGAAAGCTGCTCACATTGCAAGAATCGGTAAAAAAGAAATAAAAGACGTTTTAGCTTACTATAAGCAAAATAAATCTTGGGAGAAAACAGCCCAGCATTTCGGTGTAGATCCAAGTAAATTAAAAAAGCATCATATGAATAAAGAGACGAAAAAAGCACTGCTGCAAGAATTAGCAAATATGCAAAAATCTACACCAGACGGCCTAAAACAAAAAATGAAAGATTATAATATCGGATTACGTCAGCTCACGGTATTAACAATCATCTCTCAAAAAAGTAACACTCCTCTTGATGATGTACTAAAAATGAAAAAAGACGGAATGGACATTAAACAAATTGCAGAAAAATTAAATGTAAAAAAAGAAGATATACGAGCAGAAATGATTAAATTAGTGAAGTCTATTAAGGAAAAGAAAACAAATTAATACGCCAAAAAAGGAAGGGATTCCCAATACCCTTCCTTTTCTTTATGAACTTTCAATTTTCAAGTATAAATTCCCGCCTTTCCCAAAAACTAACATAAGTAAATGCTATATGTCAGGGGGTATAAAAATGTTCGGTTTCTCATCTGAAAAATCCAAAAAGACTACGGCAAAACCACTTTGTTCTATTCCAGAATTTATACATACCATGAAAGAATCTAGCGATTTTGTATCTTATAACGTACTTGAAGATGAAACGTTATGCTTGTTTTATTATAAATCTGTCGTGGAAGCACTTATTATTAAACAGTTTATTTTAACTCCTATGAAAAAGGAATCAGAACATATTCAAAATATCTCTGACCTATGTAATATTGTCTCCATTGAAGATATTATTACCTCTCCCTCTATTGATGATATTCGTGAGAAATTATTAGGTGGATATATTTTAGTACGCTTAAAAAGCAATTCGAATCCCGATCAATATGCTTTAATTCGTGCCGAAAGTACTGTTTTAGGAACACGATTATATAACGATACAGAAAATGAGTATAGCGTAATTGGACCTAAAATCGGTTTCGTTGAAAACCTTGATACAAATATACACTTATTGCGCCGAAATATTGTAACGGAGCAACTCATTTTCAAAGAAGTTATCGTTGGATCTATGTCAAAAACGAAAGTAGCAGTTGCTTATATTGAAGGGGTTACAAATGAACAATTTATCAACACTGCAATACAACGACTAGAAGACATTGACTTTGATGTTCCCTTTGATTCGACTATGATTGAGCAATTTATCAGTGATAATAGCAATTCACCATTCCCTGTTCTATTACCTACAGAACGATTAGATCGAGCAGTATTTGCATTAATTAACGGGGAAGTTTTAATTTTAACAGATGGCTCTCCATATGCTTTATTAGGACCGACAACGTTACTAGATTTTTTCATTTCACCAGAAGATTATTATTTACCGTGGATGATTGGATCGTTCTTTCGCGTTATCCGTTTTTTCGGAGCTATATTTTCTCTTTTTTCCTCCGCTATTTATACAGCGGCTTTAACATATCATTATCAAATGATTCCTGCTGATTTACTAGGACCTATTATTTTCTCGAGAGCGAACGTACCTTTCCCGCCTATTCTAGAAGCACTCTTTCTAGAGATTACAATCGAATTGCTTCGTGAAGCGGGAGCACGTTTACCGACGAAAGTCGGACAAACAATTGGTATTGTTGGCGGGATTGTAATTGGGCAAGCATCTGTTGAAGCCGCTTTAACGAGTACGATTTTATTAATTGCAGTTGCTTTATCCGCTCTTGCATCTTTCACAACGCCGACTGTAAAAATGTCTTCTACTATTCGGTTGTTACGATTCCCGCTTATTCTTTTAGCTGGTGCATTTGGTGGATTAGGTCTTATTGTCGGGTTTGTGTTTATTTTAGCTCATTTAATTAAATTAAAATCACTTGGATCACCTTATTTATTACCTTTATATCCATTTCGTGGTTTAGGTACAGCGGAAGGTTTTTTCCGTTTACCGTTTAGCCAAACTGCACAAAGGCCTTCTTCCCTTAGACCAAAATCTAAATGGCGTTATAATCCAAACAAAGCGAAGCAAAAACGTGATGGTGATAATGAATGAAAAAACTCTTATTGTTCCTTATTATACCCCTTTTTGTTCTACAAACTGGCTGTACACAAACGTATATAGTGGATACACAGCGTATTATTCATATTGCTGGATTTGACATCACAAAAAACAAAAGATTCCAAGGAACGATCTTATTTCCAGAGTATACACATGGTGTAAAATCGAAACCAGAAACTCAATCAACATCTGCCCGCTCACTTGAAACAATCGCTTCACGATTAAATGCAAAATCCCCCCACAATGTAGTTGTAGGTCAAATGCGTGTCGTTCTATTTGGAAAAGATCTAGGAGAACAAGGAATGGGGGAAATTATTACTAACTTACAACGTGACCCAAATATCGGGCGTGATGTACAACTAGCAATTGTAGATGGCTCGGCTGAAGAGCTTTTAAATTATGTAAAAAAAAATGGTTCGTTATACATTGCTGATTTACTTGAACAAAATATACGAAACGAGAACATTCCACAAACCACATTAAACATTTTTTTATATAATTACTACTCTTCTGTATGTGATGCGTATGTTCCTTATATTAAAATGGACGATAATCATTCCGTGGCTGTCAAAGGACTTGCTTTTTTAAAAGGTGATAAAGTCGTTATGTATACAGATAAAAGACATTCTGTTTTAGCAAAATTACTTATTAACCCTACGAAAAATGGACGTTACGAAGCAGCGATAAAGAAGAACAAACATAAAGGTATGGTTGTCATACAAAACTTAGCTGGGGAAAGCAAGTATGATATTGATCAAACTGGTGACATACCAAAAGTAAAAATCCATTTAAAACTAAATGGACTAATTAAAAACTCCCCTAATTGGATTGATTTAAGAAAAAAAACAAATATCAATTATATAAAAAAACAAATTGAACGAAACGTTGAACAAGATTGTGAAGAATTAATAAAACAATTTCAACAAAAGAGAATTGATCCTTTAGGAATACGCGATGAAATTAGAAGCCATACGAGAAAATGGAATATAAACCAAATTCGAAATATGTACCCGAATATAGCTGTGGATATAAATTTAGATATTAACATTGTACAATCTGGAATTGGAGAATAGTGAGGTGAAATAAGCAATGCATACAATGAATAAAACAAAGACTGTCTCTCCATATTTTGCATTTGTTTTGTTACATTCTCTTCAAATTGGAATAGGAATTCTAGGATATCAACGGGTAATTTTAAAAAATGCTGGTTATGACGCTTGGATATCTCTAATCATAGCAGGTATTGCAACTCATATTGTACTGTTTTGCATGCTAAAAATGTTAGAAAAAGATGGCGATTTAATTAGCATTCATACAACAAGCTTTGGAAAATGGATCGGTTCTATATTTTCTGTAATTTTTACTCTTTATTGCTTATTATTTTGCCTTACTGTTCTTCGTACATATATGGAAGTAATACAAGTTTGGATTTTCCCTACCATTAAGTTATGGAAACTAACCCTTATGTTTTTATTAGTGACTTACTATATTATAAAGGGAGGATTTCGCTCTGTGACGGGAATATGTTTTTGGGGAGTCGTTCTTCCTATTTTCGTTGTATTCTTTTTAATTTATCCAATGAAATATGCACATTTCCGCAATATTTTACCTATTTTTACACATTCACCTTTTGACATGCTTATATCTGCAAAACACTCTGCGTTAGAGTTTCTTGGTTTTGAGACAATCTTAATCTTCTATCCATTTATTGAAAAAGGAAAATCCTTAAAAAGATGGGCTCATGCAGGTATTGCTTTTAGTACCTTAATTTATGTAGTTTTAGCCATCGTATCTTTTATGTATTATAGCGAGGGCCAATTAAATCACACGATTTGGCCTACTTTAACAATGTTAAAAATCATTAAAGTCCCTTTCATTCAACGCTTTGAATATATTATTATTTTCGTTTGGTTTTTAATTATTTTGCCAAACCTTTGTTTAACCATTTGGTCATCATGTCAAACGATGAAGCGTTCATTCCATATTCCCTTTACATTCACATTACCATTTTTTATTTTCATGGTCTTTACAGCTTCCTTATTTTTCACAAATCGTGAAAGTATCAACACATTAAATACAGTACTATCTAAAGCGGGTTTATATATTGTATACGCTTATATCCCAATTTTATTTCTATTCCATTCAGTACGATGGCGTTTCAAAAATCCGTCGAAAAAATCTTCAACCGATACACCATAATCTCTGATACAATTTGAGTAATACATTTGTAAAGGGGACAAGCGTATGAAGAAATATGTATTTTCTTTACTTGCAGTACTAAGTTTAATTCTTGCTGGTTGCGGAGCTACTAGTACAAATGAAAAGAAATCATCTGAATCAAAAGAAGAGCATGACCACGCATCGCACACTCAGCAAGCTGACATTCAAGAAAAAACAAAAGGAGTCGACACACTTCCTACCTTCCTAGACAAGCTTGATCCACAAATGAAAGATATCTACACTGTCGCTGGGCAAAATGCAGAGCTATTAGATTGGATTCCATGTTACTGCGGTTGCGGTGAGAGTGTGGGACATAAAAATAATAAAAACTGCTTTATTCGTGAAATGAAAAAGAATGGTGAAGTTGTTTGGGACTCCCATGCAACGACTTGCGTCAATTGCTTAGAAATCGCGGTTGAATCTGCTTCCATGAAACAAAAAGGAAAATCAACGCTCGAAATTCGTAACTATATCGACAATAAATATAAAGAGGGCTACGGCAAGCCAACACCTACGCCAATGCCAAAAGCTTAAAAACGGGGATATTCCTCGTTTTTTCTTTTCATTCGCTTTTTTTCTTAACAAATTCTTTCAAGTGTATTTCTCCTTGCTTGTCACACACTATATATAACTCCTCAGTAAGGAGGGTACACAGTGCAAACATATAACGACTATGACAAAGCTCTCTATTACACGTATAGCTGTAATTGGGATAAATTACTCGTTCTTATGGTTCAAACGAACGATCAACTATTTTCTAAGCGTATTGAACATTTTTTACACGCTTATCAATACAGTAAAGAAATGCCAGAAGTTGATAAACAATTGCAGCTCCTATTTCAATATATTGACCATGCATCCCAAAAGTCACATATAGAAGAAGTAGAGCAAATTCAAATGTAAAATATAGCGCTATTCTCTTTATGAGAATAGCGCTTTTTTAAAATGTTTATATCAATAAAAGTTTCCCCTTATAAAACTTTTATTGATAAACATATTTTTTCTTTCTTTTCTGTGCTACTTCATACTATAATTTAGTATGTAACTATTATAAGAGAGGTATAAAATATGGGACGAGAAAAAAAGCAAGAATATGCTTTACTTACCGCATGGGGAGCTTCTTTTATCGCTACACTAGGAAGTCTGTACTTTTCCGAAATCATGAAATTTGAACCTTGTGTACTTTGTTGGTATCAACGTATTTTTATGTATCCATTCGTTTTATGGCTTGGTATCGCTGTAGCAAAGAAAGATTATCGCATCGCAAGTTATTCTTTACCAATTGCAAGTATCGGTGCTTGTATTTCTTTATATCACTATGCAATTCAAAAAGTCCCAGCATTTTCAGCTGCTGGAGCAGCTTGCGGCCGTGTATCCTGCACCGGAGAATTCATAAACTGGTTTGGTTTTATTACAATCCCGTTTTTAGCACTTATCGGCTTTATTACAATCGCTGTATGTAGTTTTATTGTAATAAAAAACAAATAAGGAGATGAAACAATGAAAAAAATGCTTATATTTGGTGGTATTATTATCGCTTTGTTTGCAGCAATTTTCGCTGTCACACAAATGGAAGAAAAAAATGCTACTAGTCAAAAAATTGATAATGCTACTGATAGTAAAACAAATGGCCCTGACTACTATACAAACAAAATCTCTCTTTCAGATCTTCAAAAGAATTTAAAAGAGAAAAAAGAAGAAACAGTATACTTTTATCAAACATCTTGCGTTCATTGCCAAAAGCTATCTCCTGTCGTAGTACCAATGGCTAAAGACTTGAACGTTGATATGAAAGTTATGGATATTGAAAAACTAGATGCTCCTTGGGATGAATATAAAATTAAAGGAACTCCAACAATCATTCACTTTAAAGATGGCAAAGAAGTAAGCCGTATTAGTGGTGAACAACCGAAAGACAAATTAAAAGAATGGCTTGAGCAAACAAAAAAATAATGCGAAAAGGAAACTCCTTCTACACATGAAATGGGCGTAAAATCCCAAACTAATGTATAAGGAGGGGGTTTTATGCCAGAAGTGAAATGTTCTGTTTCCAATTGCTCATTTTGGGGACAAGGTAACTTTTGTCAAGCAAGTGCAATCGTTGTTCAACCAGATGCACAAGAGGCCGGTTCGAATGCAAATGATTCGTATACAGGTGCGGTTTTAACAAACGAGACGCTAGAAAGTTCTGTAGCAACGAGTGTAGAAACTTGTTGTCATACATTTAAGCCAAAATATTAAACATAAAAAGCATACGATTACTCGTATGCTTTTTTTACATTCCTCTCCAAAAATCATGCATGATAAAAAAGTACAAAATAACGAGAACAACTGTCCCACATAAGGTAATGCGCCGATATATACTCTTCTCTCCTTCTCTCGCTTTCACAAATGCCCAAATAAATCCGAAAAATAATATTAAATCAAAATATGGAACATAAAAAGAAAAGACGAGAAACGCATACAAATACACGATAAATAAACAGGTCGTTACTAAGAAAACTTTAAAAGCAAATTCACTTTTCATAATGTAACCGCCCCCTATCTGTACTGTATTATATTCAGCAAAATACAATAGTTGCAGTTAAACTCGAAGTAGAAATAAGCTACCGTCTGTAATACGGTAGCCATTATGGAACATTATATTTCCGTTTATATATATTACTTAAAGTCGAGGCAGGAATTTGCTCATAACGAATTTTTTCTCCTGTTTCATCCACAATATACAAATTGTTTCCTATATAATATATTCCATCTTTTCGTTTTGAGTACACTGCATATCTTTCGTTCGGCAATACCGTTTTCACTTTCGTTAACTGCCCATTTGGTTCTTGCCAATATATATCAGCACGGTCTACTAACGTAAGCATGCCAATTTGCTCTTCTTCTATTTTACGACCATTCCAGCTCACAACGCGGTAACCAAGCTTATTCGCTTCATATTCAGGGCTCGTATGAAAACGAGAAATGATTACTTTCGTCTGTAATTGCACCCGATCATATAACCATTGTATATCCCGGTCATGCATGCGAATACAGCCATTCGACTCTCGGCTTCCAATCGTCCATTCCCGATTTGTTCCATGAATCGCATACTCCTTTTTATCCAAACCTAACCAACGCGTACCGAGAGGATTATTCGGTGCACCACCAGCTATTTTTTTTCGATGGTATTCTTTATTTTTAAATTTAGTTATAATACAAAAATTACCTTCAGGCGTAGGTGTACGATCTCTTCCAGTTGTTACGGGGAATGTTTTTGTATAATTTCCATTTTCAAAAAAAGACAACTGGTTTGTCGTAAGATTCACTAATATTAAATGATCTGTATCAGCAAAAGCACTAACCGGTAGGATGAAAAATAATAGTATGACGAAATATAATTTTTTCATCTATATCCCTCCCCTAGCGCTCAATATAATTAGTGGAATTAACTTTACTTTGCTCTTATCAATGAAAACTATCCATTTACAATAACGCCTCCATTTACATGCATCATTTGTCCGGTAACATAGGATGAATCATCAGACGCTAAGTATACATATGCTGGCGCTAGTTCATATGGTTGACCAGGTCTTTGCATCGGAACATTGCTTCCAAACTGAGAGACTTTCTTCTCATCAAAACTCGATGGGATAAGTGGTGTCCAAATTGGTCCCGGCGCAACACCATTTACACGAATCCCTCTTTGCACTAACGATTGAGAAAGCGATCTTGTAAAAGCTACGATTGCTCCTTTCGTTGCGGAATAATCAATTAAAGTTTCATTTCCTTCATACGCAACGATAGACGCCGTATTTATAATGACATCCCCTTGCTTTAAATGAGAAAGTGCTGCTTTCGTAACGTGAAAATAAGAAAAAATATTAATACGAAAATTCTTTTCTAGCTGTTCTGCTGTAATATACTCTAGCCCTTGCTGCGGATATTGCTGCGCGACATTATTTACTAAAACATTCAAACTACCTAGCTGCCGAACGGTCTCTTCTACAATATCTTTACAATGCTGTTCATTACTTAAATCACCCGGCAACAATACACATTTCCCCCCCTCTTTCTCAACATATTGTTTCGTCTCATTTGCATCTTCCTCCTCATCTAAATACGCAATCGCAATATTTGCTCCCTCTTTCGCAAAAGCGATGGAAACAGCGCGTCCAATCCCACTATCTCCTCCTGTAATTAATATATTTTTTCCTTTTAACTTTTCGCTTCCTTTATAATTTGGGTCTTCGAACTGTGGTAGAGGATTCATTAACGATTCAATACCAGGTTGTTTATTTTGATGTTGCGCTGGCATTGTTACAAAGTTTTTTTGCTGTGGCATATCTTCTTTCAACTCCTTTTCCTTATAATATGCGCACAATAAAAACTGAAATTCACACATCGTTTTACGATTAATATTCGAATTTAAGACACAAAATATGAATTGTTGTAAACTTTTTATGCAAAACTATTGCAAAATAGTTAAAAAACGAATATTATATATAACTGTTGTGAAAATTATTCGTAAACAGAAAGGATGTTTATATGTTTAACCTTTCAAAACATAAAACTTCTATTAAAACTGAAATTATGGCAGGTATTATTACCTTCTTAACAATGGCATATATCATTGTCGTAAACCCTGTCATCCTTGGGGATGCAGGTGTTCCATTTGAACAAGCATTTACAGCAACAATTATCGCTGCTGTTGTCGGAACATTATTTATGGCAATCTTTACAAACTTACCAATCGCAATCGCACCAGGTATGGGATTAAATGCTTACTTCTCTTACTCTGTTGTAAAAGCTCATGAAGGCATGACTTTCGCAATTGCATTCTCTGCTGTATTCGTAGCAGGTATGATTTTAATTTTGTTATCATTCACATCTTTCCGTACAAAATTAATGGAAGCAATTCCTGAAAACTTAAAACATGCAATTACTGCTGGTATCGGTCTTTTCATCGCCTTTATCGGTTTACGTTTAACAGGTATCGTTACAAAAAATGAAGCAAACTTAGTTGGACTTGGTGATTTTCACTCTGCTCCAGTACTACTAGCATTAGCTGGACTTGGAATTACAATTGTCCTTATGTCTTTAAATGTAAATGGTGCACTATTTATCGGAATGCTATTAACTGGTATTATCGCTTACTTCACAGGACAATTATCGTTCTCAAACGGCGTTACATCAATGCCTGGATTACCAGAAGGAATCATCGTTTCCAATCCAATTACTGCTGTATCTGATGTAATTAACTACGGATTGTACGGCGTTGTATTTTCATTCTTCCTTGTTACATTATTTGATACAACAGGTACATTACTTGGAGTTGCTCAACAAGGTGGATTTATGAAAGATGGAAAGCTTCCAAAAGCTGGACGAGCTCTTCTATCTGACTCATTCTCAGCAACAATCGGTTCTATGTTCGGAACAACACCATCAACAGCGTACATTGAATCATCTGCTGGTGTTGCAGCTGGTGGTCGTACTGGTTTAACAACTGTTACAGTAGCTGTTCTATTTGCACTAGCAGCATTCTTCGGACCATTAGTAAGTGCTGTTTCTGGCGTATCAGCTATTACTGCACCATCATTAATTATCGTTGGTAGTCTTATGATGGGATCAGTTCGCCACATCGATTGGGACACATTTGATGAAGCATTCCCAGCATTCTTAGTAATATTAAGCATGCCACTTACATCAAGTATCGCAACAGGTATCGCACTTGGATTTATTTCATACCCACTTATGAAAGTGGCAAAAGGTAAATTCCGTTCTGTTCACCCACTTGTGTATGTATTCGGAATCTTGTTCGCTTATCAATTGATTTTCTTACCACATTAAAATTCCTCATAAAGAGGGATTTTTTTTATGTATAAAAAAATAGAGCATCGAATTTCGATGCTCTATTTTCCTTTTGCAACAATCACACGAACTACTTTCAATACAAGAAGTAAAAGACCGTTCACTATCGCTGCAATCCCTAAAAATACCGCTATTATCAGCTCTCCCATTCCGTTATTCAATACAAACATAACAGAAGAAATGAAAGCTAAAATAAACAATATTAACGTTGGTATATATTTAATAATAGGCTTCTTATATGATTTTTTTGAAAGAAGAAACGTAATTACTAATGTCATAATGATCACAAAATATACTACAAATAAGAAAATCATACGAAAGCCTCCACTATTCCTAAACTATGAACAATATAAAAGAAGTTAAAACTTATTAATATTTTTCATTCACCTGTAATTCTTTACTGTACTTTTGAATGAACACTGACGAAATAACCATTACCATCCCTACACTAAATCCAATAAGCTGATCCAGTAGCATTTCATCATGAATGAACCAGCGCAGTAAAAATACACCACTAAAAATAAACATCATAGTAAATCCAGTATGCCTAAGACCTTTATATACATTTTCCATATGTATCACCTCTTCACATACTTTTATCCATATTATACCATACATCCATCGAGTAAACGTATTGTCCTCTGGCAGTATGCAGCTACCTTTTGATCATGTGTAACAACTAGCACCGTTTTTCCTTGTTTATGAACCTCTTTTAAAATGCTCATAATTTTTTCTCCGTTTTCTTGATCGAGAGCACCAGTCGGTTCATCAGCAAGTATAATTTTTGTATCTTGTGCTAATGCCCTCGCTATCGCTGTCCTTTGCTGCTCTCCTCCAGATAATTCGTGAGGATACTTGTTAATATGTCTCTCCAGCCCTACCATTTCCAGCATTTCTTTTGATATTTGTATACGTTTCGTATGAGAGATTTTTCTATATATAAGCGGGAGCATTACATTTTCAATAACTGTATAATCATCTAGTAGCGAAAAGTTCTGAAACACAAATCCAACTTCCTTATTTCTATACTTATGATAGTTGGCCTTTAATGTACTCGTATCCATTCCATCTAAAAAATACTTTCCAGCAGAGGGGCTATCGATTAAGCCAATAATGTTAAGGAGAGTAGATTTCCCCGAACCAGAGGGTCCCATAATAGCTATCATTTCGCCTTTTTCTATTGTAAGATTAATATCTTTTAAAGCACTAAAATTACTCTTTCCGTATCCCTTAGCCACATTTGCAAGCTGAATCATCTATAACACCTCTTTCATATATGTATTTTTTATTTTTAGTACATTGAAATAAATGATTGTATATATAACGAGGATCATTGCAATTGATAGAGCACCTATAACAACCAATGATTCTATAGAGACTTGTAACGTTCCAAAAAAAGATATGGTACTATTTTCTAGCTCTTTTTGAATTTCAATTACTCCGCTATTCTCCCATTGAAAATACATAATTCCTATACATATCGATAAAATGAATAACAACATATACTCAATAATAAATGGAAGACATATTTGAAAAGTACTTGCACCTAACGCTGATTTAATAGAAATATTTTTACGCTCCATATAAAGTGCGGCCATTGATGTTAATACGATAGATAGAAATGAAAAAAATAAGACTGTACCGCTTAATAATAAGGGGTATGACATATTATCAATACCTTGCTTTTCGTTTTCTAACAATTTATTCGGATTTGTAACATAATACGAATATCCCTTACCTTCCGTTACCTTTAATACTTTCTTTTGAAATTCATTTATATTTATATTCTCATTTGTTTCTATAATTAACCCATTGTATAACAGGTCTACACTATAGAACTCTATTTCTTCCGTTCCAATTGGTAAAATTGCCATGTCATCTAATAATGTAATACGATTATCCGATATTTCACCGCTCCGAGGATATGTAAATGGTGAATTTTTTTCTAAAAAGCCAATTACTTTTAGCTTCATTTTTCCAGATGGTATAACCTCACCAATAGATACCTTCTCTTTATAATTAGCCCCTAATATAACAGGTCTAATATCAAATACTGATTTATGAAATTCCGATTCCTCAAAATACCTTCCTTGTGAAAGTCGGATATGAAAGTACTTATTAATATCTTTATCAATAATAAGAGTCTTTATCGTTCCATTTTCTTTTTTTAAGCTAAGTGAATAGTTACGGAGCAAATAATTTGTTGTATTTTTTATTGGTATCGTATTAGATAACCCTTGAATGAATTGTTGATAATCATTTCTCGCTTTTTCTTCGCTAAACAATGTTATATCTTGCGTCGCATAAAGTTCATAGAAATTTTTATGAGTCGATAAATGATTTGCTACCGTCATCATTTTTCGATATCACGACAGATTACTAATAAATTCTATAGATGAAGAAAATGCAATAATTAAAGAAATTACTATAATTAAACTTGGTAACAACCGTTTTTTCATAGATCGTATAGAATCAAATATAAAAAACATGACGACCACCTACGTTCTTAAATGTTTTGAAGGATATATATTTATGATGTGCTTGATTGGAATTACAGTAACAAATATTGTAAGAAAAATTATAAAAACAACATTATATATCAATACATATAGTGTTAACGGTTTTAATAAGTATGTCTGAAAATACGTATGAATTGTTCCCGAAAATATTTCTAGCGTAAAAAAAACTGAGAACATCGCTACTAGAGAAATAAACAAAATTTGAATATATAGTTCGTAGTAAATAGATATATTAGAAGCACCTACTGCTTTTTTTAATGAAATCTCTCTTTCTTTTTTATAAATCCAAAATAAAACCGCAGAAATGCCAGAAACAATTGCAACAAGAATAAATTTATAATAATACTTATTTGCTGGATCTATATGTGTCACATGTAGTTCCTGAAGATCTCGTTCATTCAGTATTTGAACATCTCCCGAAAGCACTTCTTTACTCCTACCCATAAATTTTTTTATTTCGTTATGAATAGATGATGTAGGATTAACAACTGTTAATTGTAATTGTTTACTCGCGATAATACCTTTTTTAGATATAGTAGGTAAATTTTGAAGTGGGATGTATATGTCTGATACACCGACGTCACTGTCTTTTCTCGATATAGTTCCTATTTTTTTATATGTATCATCAAATTCATATAAGTCCTCTACATTCGTTTGATCGCCAACAACCATATCGTTTACATTTTCACGATAAAAATATTGTCCTTCAGAAATATATGGCTTCCAATAATAATCATCTTTTAAATTCACAGCTACGATTTTTATTGCACCTGAACTATTTAATGCTTTTAAATGCTCTACGTAAATATCACTTTTTACAAAAATATCTTGTATGACAGGAATTATCGCTTCCAATTCAGTTGTATTCGCTATCGGAACAGTTAACGTTTGATTCTTTTCTGGAAAGCCGATTTGAAAAGCAGATATGAAATTTCGTTTAGATTCTGTTAAAAGCGCAGCTACTGATATAGAAAGAAACGAAATAAAAAATGACATAAGAAGAATGACTGAAAACAGTTTGTTGTTTTTTATATTTTTAAAAGCTAAATACATGTCTCTGCTCCTTTTAGATAAGAAGGAGATGATGCACATCCCCTTCTCCTTATCCAAATATTTATAAAGACAACTATTTAATATTTTTTACCACTGTAATCGTAAGTTACCGTTACTATCAAAAGTACCTTTGTGTGTATCTTCTTGATAGTCATTATTCTCATTGGCATAATGCTCAGAATATAGCCCCTTTGCACCAAAGGCGTTATATGCGCCATTACTAACAGTGGCATTTAATGCTCTTCCCGATTCATGTGATCCTAATTTATCCGAAGCACTTTCAATATATGAATAACTTCCTTTTGAATTAATAAAAGAAATCGCTACTGAACAGCGAGATGCGTTTTGATTCGTAGTCGTTTGAGCTCTGTAAGATAGTAAGTTACCGCTTTTGTGGCCACTTAAAGTTGGATAAAATGCACTTGTTGAGATTGATGTTGCTAATAATACTAAAGTCGTAATCGAAAAAAACTTTCCCTTCATTAACAATCACCTCGTAAATTAAATAGTTTTTTGTAGCGCTACATCGTCATAATACCTCTCAAGTAAATTCTCCTCAATAAGACACCCATATGTTTTACAAACTCTTTAAACACTTAAACATTCATACATTTTTAAAAAGTAACGGATAAGCAAGCAATACAAAAAAGACTGCGGAGAAACTCTTCCCCGCAGTCTAATACTTATTTTTGTAAAAACGACTGTAAATCTGCAAACTGTCTCTTTGCATCTTCATAGCCTTGCTCATATAGATTTTGTAGTTTTGCTGTATCTTTTTCCATACGATCTACTTGAAGCGGCACTTCTGGGCGAATAACAAATAAATTCCCGGCTTGCTCTTCTTTTTCAATGTAGTGAAGTGTTTCATTATATACTTCATAACGATTCAACATCGTGTTCACAAGGTTCGGATATTTTTTATATGCTTTCGCTGCCACCCATCCAAACTTTGACTTTTTCTTCGCGTAACCATGATTTCTCGTTAAAATAACGACTGATTTTTTAAACCCATCTTCCTGTGCTTTACGAACTGGAATTGGATCAGAAATCCCACCATCTAATAACTGCTTACCACGGTAATTTACTACAGGTGCAATGAAAGGTAATGAACTAGATGCTTGTAATAAATTTAGTGCATCATCATTCGTTCCTTCTTTTTCAAAATAAACAGACTGTCCTGTTTCACAATCTGTTGTTCCTACAAGGAAACGCTCTGGGCTATTAAAATATGTTTCAAAATCAAACGGGACATGTTTTTCTGGAATTTCATGAAAAATGAACTCCATATCAAACAATTGGCGTTTTCTCCATAAATTTTTATACGATAAATATTGTGGGTGTGATGCATAATCAATATTGACCGTTTTATTTCTATTTCTTTGTCTGGAAAGATACGACGCTGCATGACAAGCACCAGCTGATACACCAATTACATATGGAAAATATAAATCTTGTTCCATAAAGTATTCTAATATCCCGCCCGTATATACACCACGCATACCGCCGCCTTCTAATACTAACCCCGTATTTTCAAGCATGTTATTCTCTCCTCTTTATATATTGACTCTTTAATTATTCACCATGTTAAGTATCTTTTTCTATTATATATGAGTTCTTTTAGAAATTATATTCAAAAGTCTTGAAATAAAGGAGTTTTTTCTTCCAATTATATTTCCAAATGACCGGAGACATCCTTTATAAACCTTTGAATAAAATCTTGTTCTTCTTTCGTATATCCATCTAAAAGTAATAGCCACTTTTCTTCAGCTTGTTTATGCAATTTATCATGAGCTTTATATATTTCATTTCCGCTTTCCGTTAAGCGGAAGAAAATTTCTTTTTGATTATCTAACATTTGCATCTTCTCAACGAATTGCTTTTGAAACAACTTTGTACAAATTTTAGAGATTGCACCCTTCGTCATTCCCATTTCTGTCGTAATAGCAGTTACATTCATCAGAGCATTTTTTCCGATACACTCGATAACATGTAATTCAGATAAAGACATACCACTTATACCTGTCTCACGAAGAAATTTCTCATTTTGTTCTTTCAAATGTTCTTCTTTTTTATGCAAAAGTGTACGAATGTCCGAAAGTATTTCCATTTGTTTCGTTGCATGATCCAATCCGTTCGCCCCCTAAGTTTCCAAAGAAACAATTTAACTATATACCATTTTAAAATCATTTTTTCATATTTACAAGTGAGAAAAACATGTTAAAATAAATTTAGTTTCCAAGGAAACTAAATCACAAGGAGGTTAACATAATGAAAAAATCCAAACTACATTTCATTTTATACGTTGTCTGTATGAGTGCCTTACTCGGTTCCTTCGCTCAAAATATTTACACACCTATCTTGCCTATGATTCAAGCTTCTTTTCACACTTCTCTTTATCTAGTAAATTTAACAGTTTCACTATTCACATTCGTTCTTGCAATTATGCAGCTCATATATGGACCTTTAATTGATACAAAAGGGAGAAAATCTATCCTTATCCCTAGTTTAATCATTAGTACAATTGGTTCAATCGGATGTGCTTTTTCGGCGAACGTTTATTTATTTCTATTTTTTAGAGCTGTTCAAGCAATAGGAATAGCGGCTATACCTGTAGTTGCAGCAACGATTATCGGTGATTTATTTGAAGGAAAAGAACGCGGAGAGGCGATGAGCCTGTATCAAATGTTACTTGCTCTCGCACCTGCAATTGGCCCTCTTATAGGTGGTTATCTCGGCAGTATAAATGGCCATTTATACGTATTTTTGTTTTTATCTACACTTGGCATTCTCTTATTAATTATAAACATTTCACTACTTCCAGAAACAAAACCCACTGTAATTAAGCAACCGCAAGCAAAAAAGAATTACTGGTTTATCTTAAAAAATAAAACTGGATTTTCTATTACTCTTATTGGCTTTATTCAATTTTGTATTTACTTTTGCTTCCTCATTTTTTTACCGAGCATTTTAACAAATTTATTTCACTTAACTGCAAGTGAAATTGGTCTTATATTTGTACCGATGTCCCTTTCTATTATGTTAGGAAGTTATTGCTACAAGCTTTTGCAAAAACGCCTCACAACAAAGCAAGCTTTATTCATCACTAGTTTCTTCAATATTATATGTGTCACTTTATTCTCTTTCACATATAACATCAATATCTCATTCATCATTATCGTTACATCTTTATACGGTTTTAGTATGGGACTTTCTATGCCAACTCACACTACTTTATTAACAGAAGAATTCGTACAAGAACGCGCAACTGCTATCGGTATGTACAACTTTATTCGCTATCTCGGTATGGGAACAGGACCACTTGTAGGTGGATTTCTTTTATTTAATCAAAATTACTTTTGGATTTTCTTCATAGGTGCAATTATGTTTCTACTCATAATCTTATATGCGATGAAACTGCTACGCTTCCCTGCCACACAAAAAGCAAAATAGAGACCTACAAATGGTCTCTATTCTAAACTCTTTGATCCGCAACAATATGAATATCAATATACTTCGTTTGCCTCATAATTTCATTTACAATTGAACCTTTTCGAATTTCTTCCCATCTTGTTCTTGCTGATTGTCCGAGTAAAATTTGCGTTACTTGTAGCCTTTTCGCGACTTCAATAATAACATCCGCTGGCTTTCTTCCTTTTGCCTCTTCTAAAACAAAACTCGCATCAAATTGATTCGTTAGCAACTTCCACTCTTCAATCGTTTGCTTTTTCCCTGCTGAAAGGGACTCTATATTTTCCCTTTCAACATTTAATACATACAATTCAGCATTTAACCGATCCGCCATGCGCCAACCTCTTCGTATTAACTTCTCTGCTGTTGAACTGTATTGTACACAAACGAGAATTTTTTCTTTCACACCAATCGGTTCTATAACGGTTTGGCTAATTTTCTCGTCCATATCATCGGCAACTTCCCGAAGTGATAATTCTCTTAGTGCCCCTAAATTATTAAGCGTGAAGAAATTTTGTAAGCTTTGCTCTATTTTTTCTTCCTTATATATCTTCCCGTCTATTAATCTCTTCCTTAATACTTCTGGGGTTGCATCAACGAGCTGAATTTCATTTGCTTTTTGTAAAATAAAATCTGGAATACGTTCTCGCACTTTAACATTCGTAATTTGAGCTACAATGTCATGTACGCTTTCTAAATGTTGAATATTAAACGCTGATAATACGGATATACCAGCGTCTAGCAATTCCTGTACATCCATATAACGTTTCTTATTTTTAGATCCAGGAATATTACTATGCGCAAGTTCATCCACAACAACTACTTGTGGTGCACGTTTTATAATTCCTTCTACATCGAGTTCATAAAACACTTTCTCTTTATAATCTATTTCTTTTAAAGCAACCTTTTCTAAATCAGCAATTGCGTCTTCTGTCTCTTTTCTTCCATGCGTTTCAATTAAACCAATTACAATATCCATACCGTCCTTTTTCATCTCTCTAGCATCAAGTAGCATTTTATAACTTTTCCCTACTCCTGGAGCCGCTCCTACGTATAGCTTTAACTTCCCGCGGTTTTGCTGACGAATATATTCTAAATAATCTTCTGGTGTTCGCCTTTGAAACGTTGGTTTATAGTCATCCGCATACAACACACTCACAACCTTTCTTTCGAAACAACACTACCTCAATCCGTTAGATTGAGGTAGCACTGTTACTATTTCAGTAGTTTCTGCAATTCTAAATTTAACTTTAAAACGTTTACGCGGTTCTCTCCAAATAAGCCAAGTGCAGCACCTTCTGTTTGATTTTTAATCAACTGATTTAGCTTTTCTTTCGGAATATTCGTTAATTTAGAGATACGATCCACCTGCACAGAAGCTGCCTGCGGACTAATATCAGGATCTAGCCCTGAACCTGAATTCGTCACTAGATCAATCGGCACTTCTGTTACCGGAACAGCCCGATTTTGTTTCTTCCACTCTTCAATACTTTTCTCTACTCGTTTCTCTAAATCTGGATTAGACGGTGCATAGTTATTTGAACCAGATGCTTCTGCCTTATATTCAATACTAGAAACACGCCCATGAAAATAACGTGGATCTGTGAAATTTTGACCGATTAATTTAGAACCAATCACTTCATTTTTATCATTATATATTAGACTTCCATCCGCATTATCCTTCATTACCGCTTGTGCAATACCAGTTACAATAAGCGGGTATACAAGGCCGCACAACACTAAAAATGTAAAAGTAATACGGACAATCGGTGATAGTATACTTTGTTTCTTCACCATCTTTTTCCCCTCTCCCTTATATGAACAAGCCGACAATTATATCAATTACTTTAATTCCAATGAACGGTACAATAACCCCGCCAAGTCCATAAATAAGTAGGTTTCGGCTAAGTAGTGCATTCGAACTCATCGGTTTATATGCGATACCTTTCATCGCTAATGGAATGAGTAATGGAATAATAACTGCATTAAATATTAATGCTGATAAAATCGCTGACAGTGGTGATGTTAGTTTCATAATGTTTAATGCTTCCATTTGCGGAATCGCAAGTGTAAACATTGCTGGAATGATTGCAAAATATTTTGCGATATCATTCGCAATACTAAACGTCGTTAACGCACCACGCGTCATTAACAATTGCTTACCAATCCCTACAACCTCAATAATTTTTGTCGGGTTCGAATCTAAATCAATCATATTCGCTGCTTCTTTCGCAGCTGTCGTACCACTATTCATCGCTAATCCAACGTCAGCCTGCGCTAATGCCGGCGCATCATTTGTACCATCACCCGTCATCGCTACAAGTTTCCCTTTATCTTGCTCTGCTTTAATAACCGCAATTTTATCTTCTGGCTTACACTCAGCAACAAACTCATCTACCCCTGCTTCTTTTGCAATCGTTGCTGCTGTTAACGGGTTATCACCTGTACACATAACCGTTTTAATCCCCATTTGGCGCAATTGCTCAAAACGCTCACGCATACCTGGCTTTACTGTATCCTTTAAATAAATTAAACCGTAAATACGATTATCCACTGCAACTACAAGTGGTGTCCCGCCCTCTTTGGAAATGGAATCTGCTTTTTGATTTACATCTTTCGGAATCGTTCCACCTTGTGACCTAACCCATTCAATTACGCTACCTACAGCACCTTTTCTCACTTTCGTTCCGTCCTGTAAATCGACACCACTCATTCTCGTTTCTGCTTTAAACGGAACAAACTCACCTTGTTCTGCAATTTCTCGATTATATGATATAGATTTCATTTTTACATATTCTATAACTGATCGACCTTCTGGTGTTTCATCTAAAACTGAACTAATCGCAGCCCATTTTCCTACTTGCTCAATCGTTTCATTTCCTACAGGAAGCAATGTATGAGCCATTCGGTTCCCGAAAGTAATCGTACCTGTTTTATCTAAAATGATTGTATTAATATCACCCGCAGCTTCTACTGCTTTACCCGACATCGCTAACACATTGAACTTTGTCACGCGATCCATCCCGGCAATACCAATTGCTGATAATAAACCACCAATTGTCGTTGGAATTAAACAAACTAACAACGCTACAAGTACAGCTGTATCAATTTGAAACCCTAAATAGTTTGTAAAAATCGGCAACGTCACAACAACAATTAAGAAAATAAGCGTTAAACTTGTTAATACTGTATTTAAAGCAATCTCATTCGGCGTTTTTTGACGAGCAGCTCCTTCTACTAACGAAATCATTTTATCAATAAATGATTCACCAGGATTACTCGTAATGACAATTGTAATCTCATCACTGACGACCATCGTCCCGCCTGTTACGGAACAAAAATCGCCGCCCGCTTCTTTTATTACAGGAGCTGATTCCCCTGTAATCGCAGATTCATCAACAGACGCTAATCCTTTAATTACTTCCCCATCACTCGGAATCATTTCTCCTTGTTTTACAATAACAACATCATCTTTTCTTAGATCAGTTGCTGAAACTTGAACAATGTCTCCATTTTCTTTTACAACATTTGCAAACACATCTTTCTTCGACTGTTTTAAAGAATCGGCTTGAGCTTTCCCCCGTCCTTCCGCTAACGCTTCTGCAAAGTTAGCAAATAAAACTGTAAATAATAGAATGAGAGAAACTGTTATATTAAACCATCCTGGTACACTACTAGAACGACTTGGAAGAAACGATAAAATGAACGTAATGATAAATCCAATTTCTACAACAAACATAATCGGATTCTTTATCATGACTTTCGGATTCAATTTCGCAAAGGATTGTTTCATCGCATGTTTCACGATATCACGATCCATCGTTTTCGCTTGTCTAACTTCATCTTCTACAGCATGTATTTGTGACTCATTTACTCTCTTTTCTTTTACTACTACCGGTCTCATCATTTACCCTCCATTACTTCAATGTAAGAAATTCTGCAATTGGGCCGAGTACTAACATCGGGAAGAATGTTAATGCACCGACAATTACAATTGTTCCGATGAAAATGCCGCCAAATAAACTATTATCCGTACGGAACGTTCCGACTGTTTCTGGTACTACCGTCTTTTCTTTCAATGAAGCTGCAACAGCTAGCATCGTAATTAAACTGAAATAGCGCCCTAAAAACATAACTAAGCCAGTTGTAATATTCCAAAACGGTGTATTATCCGCTAACCCTTCAAATCCAGATCCGTTATTCGCAGCTGACGATGTGTATTCATATACCACTTGCGTTAAACCGTGGAAACCAGAATGAGAAATGGCATCCGTTCCTAAACTTGTTGAAAGAGCTAATGCTGAAAACCCTAAAATAAGCAGTGGATGAAATAGTATCGTTACCGCAATTAATTTCATTTCCTTACCTTCAATTTTCTTACCTAAAAACTCTGGTGTCCGTCCAACCATCAATCCAGATATAAAGACTGCGATAATCGCATACATAATAATGTTCACAAAACCTGCCCCAACGCCGCCGTACACTGTGTTTAACATCATATTTACGAGTGGTACTAACCCGCCAATTGGTGTTAACGTATCATGCATCGTATTAACGGCTCCTGTTTCAGCAGCTGTCGTCACTGTTGCGTATAGGGAAGAAAATACTGTTCCAAATCGTACTTCTTTTCCTTCTGTACTCCCTTGTACATGTTCGATGCCCATTCCATTTAACGCTGGATTCCCATGTAATTCAGATGTAGTAATCGTTATAAATCCTAGTAAAAACACCATGAATAGTGATACGAAAAGGATACGACCTTGTTTTTTATTTCCTACCATTCGTCCGTACGTAAATGGAAGTGCTGTTGGCAATAACATCATAAGCATCATTTGTAAAATATTACTCATTTGCCCTGGATTTTCGAAAGGATGTGTAGAGTTTGCTCCGAAAAATCCACCGCCGTTATTTCCGAGTTCCTTAATGGACACGAATGATGCAACAGGCCCACGTAATATACTTTGCTTTGCCCCATCAATTGTTTGTGCTGTAACTGCCCCGTCTAACGTTTGTGGTACACCAAGTGCGACAAAGATTAGCGCTGCAACAAACGCAATAGGAAGAAATACTCTCGTTAAAGCTCTCGTAAAATCAACGAAAAAGTTACCGAGTTCCTTCCCAGCAAGCCCTCTTATAAACGCCATTACAAGTGCTAAAGTCGTTGCTGGTGCTGCAAACATTAAAAATGTAATTCCGATTAATTGTGATAAATAAGATAAACCATTTTCACCGCTATAATGCTGTAAGTTTGTATCAGCCATAAAACTAATTGCTGTATTAAAAGCAAGCGTAGGCTCCATCCCTTCAATATGCGCTGGATTTAATGGCAATACTCCTTGTAGTCTGAAAATGAAATATACGACAACAATCATAAATCCATTTAATAAAACTAATGACAATGCGTACTGTTTCCACGTTTGATTGTATTCTTTTACACCCGTAATTTTAAAAATAAGTTTTTCAAAAGGCCCGAATACTTTATCTAACTTTTTACTACCTTGAAAGGCTTTCTCTAAATAAATCCCCATTGGCTTTGCCACAAGAATAAACAACAGCATTGTAATAACAACTGCGACCCAAATCATAATGAATGATTCCCCCTAATTAAAACTTTTCTGGATTTAATAATGCATACACTAAGTACACAGTAATTGCTGCAACAATAACCGATAAGGCAACCGTCATGATTGCTTCCCTTCTTTCACAACTTTATCTGACCAACTTGCAAGACTTACCATCGATGCGACTAACACAACAAAAATCCCGATCATTACAACATCTAACATAGCTACCCCTCTCCCCGCTGTAAAAATTTACCATTAAATTATTAAAAAAAGAACACTAAGCTCTACTTAGTGTTCGAAATGAACAACACAAAGTAAACCTCCTCTCTAAACGCTTACGAGGTTAGCTGTCGGATTCGGGCCTAAAGAGTAGCCCTACTTTCAAAACTGAAAGATTCACCCCAAGTGACGATGCACAAAATTGGTTCCCCCGCTCCATTTCTGGAACTCAGCGATTTTAGGTTTTTTTGGAAATTTTACGAATGATTTATGAGAGTAAATATACTCCTCTATATTTAACTTGTAAAGAGTCAAATTACTTAAAATAAGAAAATATCCATCTATTTAAACGCTTACATTGAGTGTTATTAATATTATTTCATCTGTTTTCTCGTCTTTTCTTTCTTTTTCACAGAAATGATCTTTTAAATACGAAACAAAAAGAGCGAATGACATGAAGTGCATAGCTTGTTGCACTTAGCATTCGCTCTTTTTTTTCACTATTTATTCTCCACGCAAAAACGCGCGCAAATTTCTCCCACGAATATAAACTTGTGACAATTCTGCATGTAGCTGCTCATATTCGATAACATCTGTTTTTAAATATAAAGCATCTTTCGATGGCAATATGATATAGGGCCTCGGAAAAATGGGATCAAGCACCACCAATTCTTGAACTCGTTCTACTGATACCGCCCAACGATTCGCTATATCTCCTAGTAACAACACCTTCATCTTTTTCCCCCGCCCTATTCAAAAAATAAAAAAGAAATATTATCACAATTCGTAAACACGACAAATGTAGCTCCAATTGTTTCATAGAGCCTCGTTGGATATCGTTTATTCTTTGTAACAACAGTAATAGGTGCTTGAAAAGAAAAGCGAATGTGTTCTGTGAAGAAACTAATGATTGGAAGCTCATCCCCTAGTAAAATCACCTTCTTAATACACTCACAAATACTAGTAAAATCTTGTGCCTTACTACAGCTATAAGTCCAATCAAACCCACAATTCCTAACTTCAGCAGCTATCTCTTCATTTGCTGTAAAAATAATTAACTCATGTTGAAATGCTACTAAATCTCTTAAACTATTTACCTTGCTTTCTTCCCCAACACAAATAAGTGTTAATTCCATATACCTCATCCTCCTTAGCATAAAAGAACTCAAACATAGATTGATATTCCCCTATACTAATCAGATCGATGAAGTGATGTATCCATCATGGCACCGTCCTCTCTCAAGACGCTTACGAAGTTAGCTGTCGGATTCGGACTTTGAGAGTAGCCCTACTTTCAAAACTGAAAGATTCACCCCTAGTGACACTGCACAAATTGGTTCCTCCGCTCCATATAATTGGACTCAGCGTATTACAAAAAATATATTCTGGCTGATATATTACTCCTGTATTTTGAAAAAGTAAACAGAAAAAAAGCCAGTTACAAAACTGACTTTCCACTTACTTATACACGCGTTTTATTCACTTTATATGCAAAATGATTCGTCGGTCCATGACCACTTCCAATATGCAGCGGCTCTTCAATTGCTATACTAATAAATTGTTTTGCTTCTTGAACTGCCTCTTCAATTGAGTATCCTTTAGCAAGCCCTGCTGTAACCGCTGAAGCAAATGTACACCCGCTTCCATGCGTTTGCTTTGAAGGAATTCTTTCACTTTTAAATTCGATAAACTGCTCACCATTAAAGAGTAAATCAACTACTTCATTACCTTGATACTCTGCATGTCCGCCCTTCATAAGCACATATTTTGCACCCAATTCATGCAGTACTTTCGCAGCTTCCTTACTATCTTCAATATTATGAATCTCCATTCCAGTTAACACTTCTGCTTCAGGAACATTCGGTGTTACAACAGTTGCTACTGGTAATAAATATTCTTTTAATGCTTGTACTGCTTCTTGTTGTAATAATGATGCACCGCCCTTAGCAATCATAACAGGATCTAGTACAATATTATTCCAGCCAAATTTATTAATATGTTCTGCTACAATTTGAATAATTTCACTGCTAAATAACATTCCTAGTTTCACAGCATCTGGTGTTAAATCCGTACCAATTGAATTCAACTGTTCCGTAATACCTTCTAACGAAACTGGATATACCCCTTGAACGCCAAGCGTGTTTTGAGCAGTAATTGCCGTAATAGCCGTCATCCCATACACACCAAGCTCTTGGAATGTTTTTAAATCTGCTTGAATGCCGGCACCGCCGCCACTATCAGATCCTGCAATTGTTAAAGCTTTATTTACTTTCATCCCACTCATCCTTTTCTATCCAAAATAGCGATGATAAATTGTTTTTGCTTCGCTTATATCTTTCGTTCCATGTACAAGTACACGACCATCTTTAAAAGCAACTAATCTCTTTTCTTCCACAGAAAATGATAATAAATATGGATTTACATTTAAATCATGCACACGATCATTCAGCAGCTCTTTGTATCGTTCAAAATCCATTTCCTCTTTATGAGGTGGTCTAATTTGAACTGTATTTCTCCCGCATAAAACTGCTGTTTTCGATGTGTTTTCTTTATTTAAATACGGGTATATCGCATTCTCTCCGCACGAAAGACAATTATGCTTACGAAGCTTTTGCACATTCATACATGAATATTCATTCTTCCACACATCAAACGACACAAGTCCATCTCGAAGTGATTCATAATCTTCCACTAACAATTTAAGAGCTTCCGTTACTTGATGAGAAACGACGAGAGATACAGCAGGTGATATAATGCCCGCTGTATCACATGTCGCCCCGCCAAGCGGAATCGATTGTAATAAACAAGATAAACATGGCGTTTTACTAGGAAGAATTGTGTAAGAAAGGCCGTAACTCCCTACACATGCTCCGTAAATCCATGGAATAGAATGTTTTTGCGCTATATCATTCACAATAAAACGTGTTTCGAAATTATCAGTTGCATCAATCATTACATCTACGTTTGTAACAAGCTCTTCTAATTCCTCAGCTGTTACATCTTGAACGAGAGCCTCTACTCTTACTTCACGATTGATCTCTGCTAGACGTTTTTTTGCCGCTACAGCCTTCGGAAGATTATTTTCTACATCACTCTCTGCGTACAATTGTTGCCTTTGTAAATTACTCCAATCGACATAATCTCGGTCAACAATCGTTACTGTGCCAACACCTGCTCTTACAAACATCTCTGCATTTGCACTACCTAATGCACCTGCACCGATAATGAGTACATGCTTTTCTCTTATCTTTCGTTGCCCCTCTTCTCCAATTGGAGAAAATAATTCTTGGCGAGAATATCGATTATTCAACTACGCTCATTCCTTCTAAAGGACTACTTGCTGTTGCACAACGTTTACGTGCAATACGACCTGCTTCAAATCCTAATCGTCCTGCTTCAATACTTAACTTCATTGCTTGTGCCATTTTTATTGGATCTTTTGCTCCCGATACAGCAGTATTTAATAACACACCATCCGCTCCTAATTCCATCGCAAATGCCGCATCGGCTGGGCTACCAATACCAGCGTCAACGATAACTGGTACTGTCGCTTGTTCAATAATGAAGCTTAAATTTAACGGATTTACAATACCAAGTCCTGAACCGATTGGTGATGCTCCTGGCATAATTGCATGCACACCTAGTTCTTGTAATTTACGTGCTAATACAACATCATCAGATGTATACGGAAGAACGATAAATCCTTCTTCTAGTAACATTTCAGATGCCTTTAACGTTTCTACTGGATCAGGTAATAACGTTCTATCATCACCAATAACTTCCACTTTAATCATATCGCAAAGCCCCGAAGCTTTTGCTAGTTTTGCAATACGAACAGCTTCTTCAGCATTTTTTGCTCCAGCTGTATTCGGTAATAACTTATATTTTTTCACATCAAGTTTCTCTAATAAATTAGGCTGCTTTGCATCAAATATATCCATACGACGTACTGCGAACGTTAAAACCTCAGCCTCAGATACATCGATTGCCTTTTGCTGTACATCAAAATCAGGGAATTTTCCTGTTCCTAATAAAAGTCTAGAATGAAATGAAAATGGTCCAATGTTTAACATAATCAACCGCCTCCTACGAAAGTTACAATCTCAATTTGGTCTCCATCAAAAACAGATGTATCTGCATGATCATCTTTTTGTAAAATATCTTTATTACGCTCTACTACTACAATTCTGTTATCTAATTCTAAATGTGTAAGTAGCTCAGCTACTGTTTTTACACTCTCTGGCACTTTCATTTGATTACCATTAATTTTTAAATTCAAACTTCCATCCCCTTTCTAAACCGGTTTAGAAAGCAATGAATCTAGCAAATGATTCTCCTGCTTTCCTTCTATTAAATCAGCTATATACTGACCAGAAACCGGGCTTAATAAAATGCCATTTCGATAATGTCCAGTACAAGCATATAAACCTTTTATTTCTTCATGCTCTCCCATATAAGGAGCTTCGTGATTTGATTGTGGCCTTAATCCTGCCCATGTGCTTTCCCACTCTGCTTCTTTTAAAGCTGGCAATATTGTATAAGCACGCTCTAATATAGAAGTAATACTTTCTGGTTGCACTGTTTTATTAAACGTATGAGGCTTCATCGTTGCTCCAATTACGTAACGTCCACCACGCTTTGGGGCAATGTAAAATCTTTCTTGGAAAATAGGCGCCTTTAAAAGTGGTTTTCTACTTCTTACCGCTACTACTTCTCCTTTAACTGGATATGTACCCCATTCGCGGTGAAAATAACCTAGTAACTTCGTGCTCCATGAACCACCCGCAATCACAACCTTCTCGCACGCGATAATACCTTCGCTTGTCACAATCCCAGTCACTTTATTATTTTCAATACGAATATCGAACACTTCTGTCTGTTCATATATATCAGCACCCGAGAATGATGCGGAATGTGCGAATGCTTTCGTAAGCTCCGGTGCAATAACATGACCGTCTTTTGGATAATATACAGCACCTATAATTGACTCCGATAGAAACGACTCTTTCTCTCGTAAAAGGTCTCCCGTTAGAAAATAAGAATCTTCACCTGTTTTCTGCTGCCAATCCATAATGTGAAGAATTCTTTCCTTCTCATCTTCATTTTGGGCAATGCGATAAATGCCTTTCTCTTCATACCCAATATCGATGCCTGTTTTTTCACGTAAAACTGCTGCAAGTTGTGGAAATATAGCACGGCTTTCTCTAGCAAGTTCAAATAACGGGTCATATGCATCCCATTCTGCCTGAACCCCGAGTAAACCAGCAGCTGCTTTCGAAGCTTCAGATGCGATTCTTTGCTTCTCTATAATCGCTACTTTATGCCCTCTTTCTGCTAGAAAGTGTGCAACTGAACTACCAATTACACCACCGCCAATTATTGCTACATCATACTTCTTACACATGTTTTTCCGCCCACTTTCTTATTGATTCCTTATAAGATTTCGCTTTGCTATACGGGTTACTACTACTTATAATCCCAGACATAACAGCAATACCACTGACACCGTTAGCAAGAACATCCCTAGTGTTTTCCGTGGTGATTCCTCCAATTGCTGTAATCGGTATGGATAAACACTTTGCAATGTCTGAAAGCTCTTCAAGCCCTCTCGCTGGTACACCTTTTTTACAATCTGTCGGAAATACATGACCATAGACGAGTGAATCCGCTCCATTCTTAAATGCATCGATCGCCTCTTCTAAAGAATGTACAGAATAGCCGACATGCAAATAAGAAAACTTTTCTTTCACTGACCTTACATTTGCGCTTCGATATCCGAGCTGCACGCGTGGAATGTTTAATAAAATAGCGATATCAATTCGATCATTTATCACTATTTTTGATGCCGGAAAGCCTTTCTTCAAAAGACTTTCCACACCTTCATACAAATCCTTCGTACTTTTCTCACGCTCACGAATATGCAAATAGTCAACCTCACTTTCAATTTGCATCGCTACATTCACTAACTCTTCGAATGACATGTGACCATTTGAGATTACATGAAGCTCATTTTTCATATTCATTCGCCTACTTTAAAATATTTTCGAATAACTCATCGGCCGGAACGATTTTTTTCGTCATTCCTTTATCTTTCAGCCATTTATTTTGTTTCTCCCATGACTCTTTTGAATCCGATAAGAATGGCTCATCTTTCGTTTCCATCTTCTCTAATAAAATTTTCATGCTCTCTTTTTCAACTTCTGGTACAAGCGGGAAGTTTTCTTTTTCTTGATGGTTTAATAAAATATTTAATGCTTCATCTGGATTTTTCTTCATGAAATCATAGCCTTTTTTCGTACCACGTAAGAAGGCTTGTAACGCTTCTTTATCTTTTTTCAACGTTTTATCACCTGTTACAAATACAAGCTCATGGTAATTCGGTACACCGTAATCTGCTGGGTTAAAGTACGCTGGTTCATGACCTTCATGACGCATAACAGGTACTTCATGGTTAATGTATGCCCCTGTTACCGCATCCACTTTTTTCGTAATTAATGCCGGTACTAAATCAAAGCCAACATCGACTACTTTCACTGTATCTGGATTACCACCAGCTTCTTTTACCATCGTTTTTAAATACATCTCACTTAAAGGTGTTCCAGAATAGCCAACTGTTTTCCCCTCTAAATCTTTTGGCGATTGAATGCCTGCTGATTTCAGCGATACAACATGATTTAATGGTGAACGTACGACAGCTCCAATTGATTTCACTGGAATTTGTTCATTTGCTTTTGCCATGACAACATCTGGCTGATAATATAAGCCAACCGTTACTTTTCCTGCAGCTGCTAAAGTTAATGGATCAGTCGGATTAGAAGGGAATTTTATATTCACCTTTACTCCTTCTTCTTTAAAATAGCCTTTTTCAATTGCTGCATAAATAAAGCTATGTACCGCATTTGGGTACCAATCAAGCATGACCGTTATTTCTTTTTCCTTTTTCCCCTTATCTGACGCTGAATTACTAGAACATCCAGTAATCATTGCAACTAATAATGTCAACACAAAGATGCGTTTTAAAAATTTCATGCATGCTTCCTCCAACTAATAAATTTCTTTTCTAAAATCGAAATAAGTATGACGAAGAAAATAGCTAATAATGATAACAATACAATGGGTGCAAATACACCTGCGCCGTCTAACTGCGTCATCATTCTTTTACTGAAATACCCTAGCCCAGCTTGTGCACCGAGCCATTCACCAATTGCTGCCCCAATTACACTAAGCGGAACTGCAATTTTTAAAGCTGAGAAAAAATAAGGAAGAGCAGACGGCAATTTTAATTTAAGAAAAACATCTTTTTTCGTTGCCCCATACGTAACTAATAGCTCCTCCCATTCTTTTTTCGTACTGCGTAGTCCATCATACGTATTGACCGCAATTGAGAAAAACGTAATTAAAACAGTAACAACAACCTTACTCCAAATCGTATATCCAAACCATAAAACGAAGAGCGGAGCAAGCGCTGTAATCGGAATCGTTTGTGAGGCAACTAATAGTGGATAAAATGCTCTCTCCATCCAATTACTCGCATTCATTAACATCGCTAGCCCTACCCCAAGTACGATAGAAATAGCCACCCCTATTAAAACGACGGATAAGGTTGCCGGCAAATGAACCGTAAATAATATATCTTTTAGTTTCCATATCTTCATCACAATTGCAGACGGTGACGGTAAAATGTACATTTCGTCTACGATTCTTGCGCCTACTTCCCAAAAGGCAAGTAAAATACTAGTAAGTGTAAGGGCAGGTAATAGCTCCTTCAACCGGTTCATCATACGAGTACCTGCCTTTGTAACATACTAAGAAGCTCATCTTTAAGCGCTAACACTTCAGGCTTATATAAATCTTTTCTTGTTCGATTACAATCAAGTGGTACAACCCTCTCGGTTAAAGTAGTTATCGGTTGCTGCTCTACTACTAAAATTCGATTAGAAAGAAACAACGCTTCTTCCACATCATGAGTGATAAATAAAATTGTTTTTTCCCACTCTTTCCATTGTTCAAACAGCCATTCTTGCAAAGATGCCTTCGTTAAAGCGTCCAACGCGCTAAACGGTTCATCTAACAACAATATCTCCCCGCCTGTTAATAAAGTTCGAATGAAAGATACGCGTTGCCTCATACCACCAGATAAATCTTTCGGATATTTTGTCTCATACCCTTGTAAACCAAATTTATGTAACAGTTCCTTTGCCTTTATTTGCGCTTCTTTCTTCTGTACACCTTGGCACTCTAGCGGCAGGGCAGCATTCTCAATAATCGTTCTCCATGGCAGGAGCATATCTTTTTGGGGCATATAGCCTACAGGATGGCTCTTTGTTTCTGTCAGCTCTATCTGTCCAGTACTCACCTCTTCTAAACCTGTAATAAGGCGAAATAAAGTACTTTTCCCGCATCCACTCGGTCCGATAATACTTACAAACTCTTTATCTTGTATAGAAGCATTTAATTCATTGATGATTGTTTTCTCATCATAATGAAAAGAAACATTATGAAACTGTAGTATGTTCTTGCTCCTCAAATCCCCACATCTCCTTACGATAGGACATATCCCAGAATAAATATTCAAATCGACTGGAATATAGAAATATCTCCTCTAATCGATCTAACTCTTTGTCAGACTTTCCAACTGCCATTTCATTTAATAAATCTATTAACCAAATACAAAGGCTACCGTATTCTTCTGAACTATATCCTTGAATCCACTCACCAAAGAACTCATGATCTCTTGCTCCAGGAATATCGTTTAAACGCTTTCCAATTTCCCAGTAACTCCACATACATGGAAGAAGTGCTGCTATTAATTCCGCAAGTGTGCCATTTTGAGATACAGACATCATGTAATTTGTATAGGCTAAATTTTTAGCAGATGGTTTTGCAGATTCTATCTCCTCTATAGAAATACCAAGTCTTTTTGCATATTGTTTATGGATCGTCATTTCTCCATTTAATATGCCATCAATTTGTTCAGCAAATTTCCCCATTACTTGTGGATTCGTTGCTTTTACAACACCAATCGCATATAGCTTTGCATAATCTAACAAATATAAATAATCTTGAATAATATAATACTGAAACTTATCTTTTTCTAACGTGCCATCTCCCATACCTACTACAAACGGGTGATTATGACTCATCTCCCAAACTGGTTGTACAGTTTCTAATAATCTATCGCAAAATTTCATTTCTCTATCCCCTTTCAATTTATATATCTAAATAAAAAACCACTTCTAAATAAGAAGTGGTTACAGCAAATAAAATTATAATTTATTCGTTGTTCCACTTCCCTTCGCTAGTATTACCTAGATCAGGTCTGTAAGGGTTAAGGATTATTCCTCTCTCAGCACAACAAGCACCCCTAGTGGTTTCAATATGAAATTTTCAAACAAAAAAGCCCCGTTTCTATACGCAAAGAAACGGGGACTCATTATTAGTGTCCGAATTGCTTCCCTACGCTAGCATAATCTAGATCAGGTAATGAAAAGGATCAAAGGCTTACGGCCTACTCTCAGCTGGCAACACCAGCTCTCCTAGCAAACTATGAAATTAACACTGTCAGTATAACATCGTAATAAGACATCATCAACTGTTTTAATTTTCCCAATTGTCAACAAAATAACAAAACTATATAATACTTATATTCTATCTTAGAAATTATTATCCTAATTAATTGGATAAAAAGGAATCATTATCCTCAAAAAATTTATTTTTATATTGATTTCATATTACATTTATGTGAATACACCCACTATATTATATCTTTATACTATAATAAAATTACAACTATACAACTAGAGGAGGTCTCTATTATATGAATATGAAAGCTACTGCTTTAACAGCAACTACTGTCGCAATTGCCTCTTTACTTCCTTCTATGGGAGAAACAAATGTACAAACAGCCAACGCTGAACAATTATCTAATGTGAAAACTGGATATGTCAAAGTCGATCAAGTAGCCTTACATACAAAAGATAACGCAAATAGCTCATCAATTGATACAATTCGCTTTAATACGAAGGTAAACATACTTGAAACAACTAATGGCTGGTATAAAGTATCTGTTAATAATAAAGTAGGTTACGTACAAAAAGATGCTATTCTACTAAAAAACAAACTTCAATCTAATAATCAATACATCGTTAATGCCAATGCATTAAACGTTCGTTCTGAACCTAATTTAGAATCTTCAATTTTAGATGTATTACCAAATGGGAAATTCGTTACCATTCAAGAAGAACAAGGCGAGTGGTATAAAATTTTACATAATGGCAAAACAGGTTACGTACAAAAAGCATTCGTATCTAATGGTTCACAGCCTTTAGTAAAAGGCATCACAGTTCAAACTAATACGAAATACACAGTTGCAACACCTAAACTTAATGTACGTGGCAACGCTAGTACAAGTGGTGCACTACTTGGTTCATTACAAAATGGTACACAAATACAAGTAGTGGAAACTGTAGGAACTTGGTATAAAATTCGTTTTGGCACAGGATACGGATACGTGGCAAAACATTATGTGGTGCAAAATCAAATGCAATCACAAGCTCAAACGGCTCAACCTACTTCCATTCCAGCAGTTTTCAAATTCCCTACTCAAGGAAGAATTAGCTCAACCTTTGATATACGTTGGGAACAAATGCATTATGGTATAGATATTGCGGCTCAAGGTAATGTCTCAATCCAGGCGGCAGCTGCAGGTAAAGTTGTGAAATCATATTATTCAGCTAGCTATGGCAATGTTGTGTTCATCGCCCATCAAATAAACGGGAAATTATATACAACAGTCTATGCACACATGAAAGATCGCACTGTACAAGCTGGTGATCAAGTACAAGCTGGACAATTAGTAGGTCATATGGGAAACACAGGTCATTCATACGGGCAACATCTTCATTTTGAATTACACAATGGAGAATGGAATTTTGAAAAAACAAATGCAGTAAACCCACTGCCATATTTAGTTAGGTAAATTGTATGCAACGCAATATCAATATACCTCTCTTAATTGAATACTTCGCCTTTTTAGGTTTAATCTGTTGTTTAATCATTTACAATACAAACACTGTATTTTTATCTATTATCATTGCTTTTGTTACTTTAGAAATTATGATGGAATCCTTTCAAGTACAACTAAAACAAAAAATTGCTCATATATATAATGCCATCTTTCTATTAAGTGCCCTAATAACAAATATTATTAGTAATGGTTTTTATTTATCTACCGTATTTCCTGTATTCTTTATGGCTGTTTTATTATTCATAGCTAGATACATTCATGTCCCTAATACCAAAAAACACGAACAAGAAGCTTAGAAAGAGGAGACACTGTGTACCGATCTTTCAAAGATAATCCGATAAAATATATATTGAATTTATACACAAAAATAAATACTTTTTTTGGTATACAAGGAAGTAATACGGCACAATTTCTCCTTTATGGAATGTTATTTCTCGTCTTAATTGCGTTCTCCTTGCTTTACTAATAAAAAAAGGATCTCACATAAACTTGAGATCCTTTTTAATTTATATAGAAAATGCTCTTTATCCGCAAGCATATTTTTCATAAATAAAGCTAAGATTATATTTTTTCTCTAAGCTCATTCTTTGTTCATCATCACACCAATAGAACAGAATATCATGAATTGTTGCATAACGCTTATTTTTAAGAAATAGTTTAAAGAATGATGGTAAACAATCATGTAATTGTATAAATATATAATTGCGTAATATTTCTTCTTTATATTCAATGCCCTTACAAATATACAATAATTCTTCACAATAATACGCATGTTGTGGAACTTGAATCATTTCGAAAAATGGCACATATGATAATAGTTTTCCGATGAAATGATCATATCGATCCATTATTCCTATCGTCATGTGCTCCATCATATCTTTCATTACATATAAATAATCATCTACATGAGTAGTCTTGAGTGGGTCTAATCGATCTGAAATTTGAGAAAGTACAGCTCTTTGACAAGCTAACACCGCTTGACTAGGTCCATAGTATGATAGGAAGTCTGTACACTTACGATATTTTCGTAATAAGTCATGTGTATATAAGTCATATACAAAAGTATTACAATACATTGCTAGACTCATCATATCACTATTTAATTGCTCTTTTGATAGAGATTTAGCTCTCTTACACATATAAAAGAATGTAAATTCTAATACTTCTTTATGGGATAATAAATGTTTACAGTCCGTTATACATTTCTCATTAAATTTAACTCTATCCCAAATTGCTACATCCTCATCAGTTAATTCACCAATACGATATTTAATAATTAAATAGTTTAAAGCAACCGCTTGTGTCAAAAGATCCCACGTTTCATATTCCAATGAAGTGTGAACAAACTCAGCTAGGCCTTGAGTTACCATAAAAGTATTTGCTTCTTCATACCAGCCAATCTCTTGGCATAAACGAAGAATACGTAATAAAGTTGGAATTTCATCTTTATGAAACTGTGGTAAATTTTTTGCTTTATCCATTCCATATACGATAAATGCCGCTAAATTTTCTTCTTTATAAAATTCTTTTTCTTTCCACACTAATATAGTTCTTTCTTTCCCTTCACCTTTCGGATGACAAGGTACAAGTAAAGAAAATAATTCAGCGAAATTATTTGGTTCTATATATGTATCTGTAACCAAATTCCAATTTGGATCGCGCTGTATAGCCCTCATATAATTCCCCTTCCCTTTTGTCTACATAGGAAATATTAATCCATTATTACATCATTAACAATAAATATTGTTATATTCGAAATCTATCATAATACTTATATCTATCAGTATATCATTTTTTCTCTTATTTAAAATTAGGAATGACAAATTTAAATAAACTGTTGAAATTACTAACTGTATACTTATTATATAATGGCTCAGATACATCATGCTAACATATTAGCTTAACCCTATATACTAGAATAATGTATCTGATTTTTATACGTAACTTATTCCACTAATTAAAGTCTCACTTCATTCCGTATGCTCTGATATTTCACTTAAAGCAAATCCCGCTTGATCATCTGCCGATTCTTTTATAGCTAAATCTCCTAGTGCTAACATCCCAACGAGTTGACCACTCTCAACTACTGGCAATCGTCTAATTTGATACTGTGCCATTAACTCTGTAGCCTTTTCAATAGGTTCATCTGGAGAAACTGAAACAATGTTTGTTGTCATTACATTTGTAATTTTATTAGATCCAGGATGTTTCTCAGCAATCCCTCGAACAACTAAATCTCGATCCGTAACAAGACCAACAACTTGCTCATTTTCAACAACCGGAATCAATCCAATCGATTCTTCTTTCATCTTTACAGCAGCCTCATATACATTGTCTAGCGGTGTACAATGTACAACATCAGTACTCATAAAGTCTCTCACTCGTGTCATTTTTGTCTCCTCCTTTTTATACATACCATAGCTTTTCCTAAATCCCTTTATTTATTTCAGGAAAATCAGTTGATAAAGGAGGATTCCACAAAATAAAAAAAGAGTCAGCAATATGCTGACTCTTTTTTTTATGACCCGTACGGGATTCGAACCCGTGTTACCGCCGTGAAAGGGCGGTGTCTTAACCACTTGACCAACGGGCCATGGCTCCGCAGGTAGGACTCGAACCTACGACCGATCGGTTAACAGCCGATAGCTCTACCACTGAG